>PLER01000022.1 GCA_003136495.1 Acidimicrobiaceae bacterium | reverse complement strand
TACCGACGTCTGTATCGGGGTAGCTCTCGCGCCTGCCGCGGAAGGGACATCCAACGACCCACGAGGCTGCTCCAGCACGCAGCACCACGCTGACGTCGTGTCGTCAATCGAATCCATGGGCGTTCGTCGCGCGAACTGAATTCGAAGCGAATTCACCCGCACACAGCGATCTACCGGGGCATCACCGCCGTGGCTGAAGAGTGGACCCTCGATTGCCACGTGATCTACTTGAAGGACCTCGGCTGTTTCTCAGCGCAAGGTTATTTCCATGCGCGACCCGTGCCGCCCGATGGTTTCAACATTCTCGTCGAGGAGAATGAGGAGGGCACCGCGTTAGCACTACCTCCGGGCTGACCACTGCTCTGCAAACGAAGTCAGTGTGGACACAGCGAACCTCTCGGTACTCTTCTCAAGCAATGGAGCGGACACCATGTCATTGACCAACGCGGGAGTGGTGAACACCCCTAACTCTCGAGGATGCTTTTCTTGAACGAGTTGGACCTTGCGGGCCGTCACGGCCCGCAAGGATCGAACGTCCAGCCACCGAGCATCTTCGCTCACTCGGTATCGACGAGCTGTACCAGCGCGTCGCGCCACGCGACGCGTAGCTAGCTCCTCTGGGCAGTGGAGAGACGGTGCCCCTACCCACTACGTTCCGCGCTCCGAGCCCTCGCGCGCCGCTAGGGCCCAGCGGTGCGTTGTGAGGCCGTAGATAAAGCAGCCCACGACGCAATGGGGTTAGGGACTTGACCCAGCCGCCAATTCCAGCAACTGATTGTCAATCGCGCGCGGTCGCTAGCGTAATTTAGAGAGACGGAGCGATATGCCATATCGAAAAGCCTGTAGTCCCATTCACTAGTGGGATCACGCCGAACGCCGCGGGGCAGAGGCGATATAACAGAACTACCGGAGACTATCTACTCCTTTAGCGGTACGGTCTTCGACGAAGTCGTTGCGCGAACCCGTGAGACGATCGTTCCCTTGGGATCGGCCATGGAACGAAGCGAATCGGACAACGAATGAGCCTTCAAGGCCTACCCAAACGGTGGACGTCAGTGGCAACGGTCAATGGAGACGCGGAACATCACTCGCTCGACGGCCTCTCGTCCGTCCCCGCGGGGGTGGGCGCAGAAGCATCGTTTGAGCTTGTGCTCCAGGCGACTCGTAGTTTGCTGTGGATCAAGACTGAAGCAGATGCGTGCGCCGTCGCCCGCGAACTCGTCGAAAACCTCGGCGGCACGCTGGTGTCGGCGGACGAGAGCTGTGGCGATGCGCTTCCACTCGATGTGTCCTTCGGGGTTGGACAACCCAAGTTGCCGAGCGCCCCTCCCTCAAGCATCGCGAGGATGTTCCTAGAGCGCCGCCTTCCGGGTTTTGTCCGCGACGCCAATCGCGCGCTCGAACTCGCAAATCAGGCGAACCGACTCGCCGAAGACGCGTCCATTGATCTGCTCACGGGTCTTCCCAACCGCCGGATGCTGGGACGCGCTCTCGGACGGATCGAAGATGCGGACGCGGTGATCATGATCGATCTCGACTACTTCAAGACGGTGAACGATAATTTTGGACACGACGCTGGTGATCGGGTGCTTGCCGCGTTCGGCCGCACGCTACTGTCCGTCGTGCGCGCGAAGGATCACGTTGGCCGCTACGGGGGTGAGGAATTCATGGTCATCCTGCCCGAAAGCTCGGCAGATCGTATGCTCGCCCGTCTCCAGGCTGCGTGGGCACTGGCGCAGCCGCGACCCGTCACGTTCTCGGCCGGGATTGCCCCCGCGCGCCCCAACCCTCAGGGGGCGCTGAACGCGGCTGACCGGGCGATGTACCGAGCGAAGGAACTGGGACGAGACCAGTGCCAGTGGGCTACGGAAGAGGACTACCAATGAGCGAGGTCGAACGTGAGCGGCCCGCCAGCCCCGCGGGACCGCAGTTCGTGGCCGTCAGTGAGCTCGTGGTGCCCGAGGCGGGGCGCGATGCGCTCCGCGCGGCGTTTCTCGACCGGTTAGGCGAAGTGGACAAGTGGCCGGGCTTCCAGGGCCTCCAGGTGCTGGCGGACCTGGCCGACCCTTGTTCGCTCATGATGATTTCCTGGTGGGATAGCCAGCAATGCTTCTCGGACTACATGAAGTCCGATGACCACCGTCAATCGCACGGACGCATTCCAACGGGCGACGACCGACCTCGACCTCGTCGATTCCGACGCTACGAGGTCGTTGCTACGTGAGCTTCCAGTACGTCTCTGAGGGCAACGTGGAGGAGTACCTCGGCCACGCCAGCGGCGGCGAAGATCGTGCGGGCGTCCGCCTGGCCCTAAGTTTTCTCGATCACGGCGTCACGAGTGACGACGTCATTGTCGATCTTCTCGCGGCCGCACAGCGCGAATCCGGTGAGCGGTGGTTGCGAAACGTGTGGGGCGTGGGTGACGAACATATGGTGAGCGGGGTTACGCAGCGGGCCCTTGATGCCGTGGCCAACTCCACGGAGACGCCAGCGTCGGGATCGCTGATCGTCGTGGCGTGCGCGGAGGGTGATTGGCACTCCTTGCCAGCCCAGATGTTCGCGGAAATGCTCCGTTCGCACGGGTTTGCGATCGCGTTCCTGGGCGCGTCGACACCGGTGGATCAGGTGGCGGCATTGATGGCGCGCCACCGCCCCGAGGCCTTAGCGGTGAGTTGCAGCCTGCCACTATTTTTTAGTGGCGTGACGCGCCTCGCCGACGCGGCCCATGGTCTCGGCATTCCCGTGATTGCGGGTGGTCGCGCGCTCGGGGTCAACGAAGAACGTTCGAATCGACTGGGTGTCGACGCGTGGTCCAGCGACATCCACAGCGCCGTGTCAACGTTACGGGCGTGGCAACGTGTCGGTCCGCCCATCGCATCCCATTCAGCGGTGTCGAATCAAGCGGCGATGTTGCTCCAATTCAGTGCCACAGAAATCGCCGCCTCGGCGTTCGCGTCCATGGTGAAGACCTACCCAGCCATGGCGTCGTTTGACGCTCGACAACTCGCACGAACGAGAGAGGATCTCACCTACATCACCCAGTTCGCTGCGGCAGCCCATCTCGTCGACGACGTGACCGTGCTGACCGACATGGTCGAATGGCTAAAGACGCTTCTGGCTAGCCGAGGCGTCCCCGCACGAGCAGTAACGAGTGGACTTGAGGCGTTAGCGCCGTTGATTCGCCGGGTAGATCCGCGGGCTGCGCAATTCGTGTGCGACGCCGTCGTCTAGAAGTGAAGACCTTCGGCCACTTCGGCTTGAATGGGTCGCCTGAACCACACCTTCGGAGAGCCTGGTCGGGCCAGCGTCAATCAACCACGACGGGGCCGCTCGAACCTTCATGGAGGCAGGTCGAC
>PLER01000088.1 GCA_003136495.1 Acidimicrobiaceae bacterium | reverse complement strand
ACGCGGTAGGGACCGTCGGCCCCGGTGACGTGCCAGCGCGGATAGTAGGAGATCTTGACCAGCATCGGCACGCCGATCCGGCTCACGTGGAACGAAAGCGTCTGCAGGCCCACCTTCACGTCAGTGACGTCGACGGTGGGCAGGGTGGAAGAGGTGGTCATCGACGTGATACTCGCCGCGCGCGGCCAGTTCGCGGGCCCGCTCATCGCGCCGAAAACCTCTTGGAGGCGGGGGTTCAACCACCACGTCTGGTTCGCTAGCAGCCACGACGACTGGCCCGAGACGTCCGCGACGACGTTCGGTAGGTGACGAAGTGGCGTCACCATGGGACTGTCCTTGATGAGGTAGACGCGCCACTGGGCGCCCGGTGCGGGGTAGACCTTGGTCTTCGCGATGAGTCGTAACTGGGGGTCGGCGTTCGCCTGGGCGATCACCGAGGGTGAAAAGGCCATGTAGTACTTGACGCCGAGCAGCTGGAGGTGGCGCACCCCGAGGGCCACGTCGAGCGGGCCGTAGTCCAGTCCCACCTGCGGGTTACTGGGATCAGCCGATAGTTCGGCCTGGTCGAGGTAGTGAAAGGGCGTCGTGGGCGAGGACTCCATCAATAGCCCCTCTTCGGAGTCGACGCAGTTGTTCGTCCAGTAGGGCAACAACATGAGCGCCTCGGGGGTGCCGAAGAGGTTCTCTTGGGTGAAGCTGTACTCCCACATCGCGCGACCGCAGCCGTAGCGCGCGGAGACCCGTTCCATGGTGTCGATGAGGTCGTGGTACTCCGCCCAGCCGGGCTTGGACTGATACCCCGAGTAGTTGTACTGCGCCCAGACGCTCACCTGGTCGCCGCCCGTGTCGAGATGGAGGTCCTTCGCGAGCGGCGTGATCAACCCCGGCACCGTCGAGAGCAGGCCGAGCAGCGCCACCACGCACGTCGCGCGATAGACCCGTCGGCTCCGCCACAGGGAGTCCGGTCCCGTGTCGGTCGTCACGGCCCGTGTGACCTCGAGGTGCGTGCCCGGGAACGTCCTTTCGCGCTCGCTCGCGTCATCGTCCTCGCGCCAGAGGTCGTCACCGGGTTCGTAGAGCTGGGCCACGTGGACGCGCGTCGGAACACGCTGGCTCCAGCGCCACGCGAAGTAGCCCACCAACCAACCCGCACTCAGGTGGATCGAGATGAACCAGAAGGGGATGAGTCGCTGGTTCCAGATGGCGCTCTGGGGATCGACGACGAAGGCCACCAGCGAGAGGGCGCTCAGGGTCGCGAGCACCATCCCGAGGCGGTCGCGCACGACGAAGGCGGCGATCACGGCGACGGCGGCCATGATGATGACCCACCGGTCACCCCCGGCGCCGCCCGAGGAGTTCAGCCACCCGATGTTCATCAAGTCGGCGTGGAATCCGACGATCTTCGTGTAGCCGAGTGAGTCGGTGAGCGACTGGGTCGTGGCGAAGGGGAAGAGCCACCACGCCGAGAGACCGAGGGAGAGCAGCACGGCCCCGCTCGCGAAACGCAGCGGTCGTGCAAAATCACCTTTGAGGAGATTCCCGTCGCGCGGGTCACCGTGACCTCGTCGCGCGAAGAGCTCCAAGACCACGACGACGACGATGGCGCCGAGGCTGAACAGCCACGGCAGCACGTGCGACGCGAGCGTCGCGCTCAAGCTCAGGGCCGCCACCCAGTAGCCCCGACCGGTGCGCACGCCGCGCGCGACGAGGCCGATCGTGAGCAGCGCGAGGGCGAGCGAGAGGGAGAACGCGTACTCCCCCGCCATCGTCGAGAAGAGATTGCCACCGTCAATCGTGAAGGACGCGTCGAAGAGGAACGGCAGCGTCGCGAGGGCCAGGGCCACCGGCACGGGTCGCGGGGCCCTGAAGAGCCGACCCATCGCGTAGGCGGTGATCGGCATCAACACCGAACCGAGCACCGTCGCCAACTTCATCGCCACGGCGAAACCAATCACGTAGCTGGCGAAGGTCGCCAGCACGTCGGGCAGCACGAAGTAGTACGTATAGGCCGGGATACCGTCCAGCCAACCCGGGTACCACGGCGTGAAGTTAAAGACGTTGTTCGTCGTTCGCAGGTACGCCGGCAACGCGAGGTGCGAGCCGGTGTCGCCGCCGGTGATTAACGACGTCGAGAAGAGCAGATTGGGATGGAGCTCCCAGATCGTCACGTAGATCACCGCGAGAACGAGGAGCGCGTCGAGCACGCGAATGGGCGTCCAGAACGCGCGCAGGCGGCGCATCAGTGTCCCGCGCGTTGGATGATCACCGCGACGAGGGCGGTCGCGTTGAACGAGGCGTGGGTCACAAAACTCGGGACGAGCCGCTGCGTGCGGTGCACCAGGATCGCCAACACGACGCCCAGGGCAAACAGTCCCACGAACTGCAGCGCCTCGGCGTGCGCGAGACCGAAGAGCACCGCGCTGACCACGACGCCGAGTACCACCGCGGCGCGTCGACTCATCGAGGTGGCGCCTTCCGCGATGGCGCGAAAGATCACGCCGCGAAAGAACCACTCTTCAAAGAAGGGCGCGAGCAACGTCGTCATGACCGCGATGACGAGGAACCCCGCGCCGTGCGTGTCCTTGAAGAGATGGTTGACCGGATGATTAAGGCTCTTGAAGTGAAAGGGCTCGTACGCGGCGTCGATGATGAACTGGAACCCGACACCGAGGATGATGAAGAGGAGGTCGCTCGCTCTCGGTCGCCACTGGTTGGGGAGCATCGCGAGACGTCCCTCGTGGTGGGCGAAGTAGATCGCCGCCGAGAAGCCGATCCACAGACCGATCAGGCCGAGGGCGTTCGCCCACCACGGTGGATTGGTCAGCTTGGAGAGAGCGGTAACGCCGCCGGGAAAGTTCGCCACCACCGCGCCGAGACTCTCGAGGATGAAGGCGAGGATCTCGCCCGCTAAGAATCCAATAAAACTCGCCACGACGATTGCTACGACCCGCGGTCGATTTATCGAAGATGCAGCGGAGAGAGGACTCAACGGCGAACGCTTTCAACTTGAGGTTTTGCACAGGCGCAGACGACTTGTCGCTATTCACCTCTAGATTAGAGAAGTGGCTGACGCACCAAATGATCAAAATGGGTTGAAGAAGTTCCTACCGGGCGGCGACCGGCCCATCGCGCCCCAGCAGCGCCGCCGCATGATCACCATTGGGATCATCGCCTTCGTGCTCGGCATCTTGGTCATTAACTCGCTGTACTCGCGCACCGACGTCAAAACCATCACCTACTCCAAGCTCCTCAAAGAGGCCAAGGCCAATCGCGTCAACACGGCCAGTATTAATAACTCGAGTGGCGTGATCACGGGCACCCTCGACAACGGCACCAGTTACACCTCGAACGGTCCCGTCCCGGCGCTCTCGACGGAAGTCAACGCGCTACGCGCGGACAACGTCCAAGTCACCTTCGCCAATCCCTCCAGCCTGGCCGGTGAGCTCTTCCCCTACCTGATCTGGATCTTGATCTTCGGCGGTTTCATGTACTACGCGAGTCGACAGGCCCGCGGTCAGATGAACGGCATGATGTCGGTCGGCCGCTCGAAGGCCAAGCAGTTCAACGAGGACCGTCCAAAGACCACCTTCGCCGACGTCGCGGGGTATCTCGGTGTGAAACAAGAGATCAGCGAAGTCGTCGAGTTTCTAAAGAATCCCCAGCGCTATAAGAACATCGGGGCGACGATACCGAAGGGCATCTTGCTCGTCGGACCCCCGGGCACGGGCAAGACAATGCTCGCGCGCGCCGTCGCCGGCGAGGCGGGCGTGCCCTTCTTCTCGGTGTCGGGNNATGTTCGTCGGCGTGGGCGCGAGTCGCGTGCGCGACCTCTTCGCCACCGCGCGCAAACAGTCACCGGCGATCGTCTTCGTCGACGAGATCGACTCAATCGGAAGAAAGCGTGGCGCCGGCCTCGGTGGAGGACACGACGAACGCGAGCAGACCTTGAACCAGATGCTCAGCGAGATGGACGGCTTCGAGCCGACCGAGGGCGTCGTGGTGATCGCCGCGACGAACCGTCCAGACGTACTCGACCCCGCGCTGTTGCGACCGGGTCGCTTCGACCGACAGATCGTCGTGCCGTTGCCCGATCTCGAAGAGCGTCTCCCGATCCTGTTGATCCACGCCAAGGGTAAGCCGCTCGACCCATCAGTCGACATGACGATGGTCGCGCGCGGGACGCCCGGGATGAGCGGGGCGGACTTGGCGAACCTCGTCAACGAGGCAGCGCTGCACGCGGTGCGTCGTAACTCGACGACGGTTGGCATGGAGGACTTCGAATCCTCACGCGATCGCGTGCTCATGGGCCAAGAGCGCGACACGATGGTGCTCCAAGACGACGAGCGCGAGCGCATCGCCTTTCACGAAAGCGGCCACGCGCTGTTGGCCTACGTCTTAGAGAAGACCGATCCCCTTCACAAGATCACGATCATCCCGCGCGGCATGGCGCTCGGGGTCACGATGACCCTGCCCGAAGAGGATCGCCACATCATGTCGCGCCAGCACCTCGAGGACTCTCTGTGTATGCGCATGGGTGGGCGCGTCGCGGAACTCCTCGTCTACGGGGATCTCTCCACCGGTGCCGCCGACGACCTCCAACGCAATACCGAACTCGCGCGTCGCATGGTGCGCGAGTGGGGGATGTCCAAGGAGATTGGACCGATGGCGTGGGGCTCGAACAACCAAGTCTTCTTGGGCGAGGACCTCATGCACACGCGTGACTACTCCGATCACACCTCCAAGGTCATCGACGACGAGATCGAGCGGATACTGCGCGAACAAGAGTCCCGCGCCATCGAAGTCTTAACGTTGCACCGTCGCGGTCTCGAGTCCCTCACGCGCGCGCTGCTCGAGAACGAGACCATCGACGGCGCCGAGGCGGCGCGACTCATCGACGAAGCGAACGGCGAGCCGGTCCACCCGTCGGGTACCAAGACCGTCAGCGCCCTGGCGGGCGTGGGCAAGACGGCTCCCGTCAAGGAATCCTCACCGGTCGCCCCCGCGGCCGCCTCGCCCGTTCCCGCGCCCACGGTGGCGCCGGGCTGGCAACCGCCGACGCTACCTGCCGTTTAGCGGTGAAACGACGTCGACCCCACGCGGTCGACTCGGCAACGTCAAGGCCACCACGATCGAAGGGCTCGACGCGCTGATCAAGAACGCGTCGCCCGCGGTGGAGAAGGTCGAGAACAACGAGGAGAGGGTGAGCGTCGCATCCCCACGGAGTTTGATGCCCCCCGAGACCGACACCGTCTTAGGTGACGCGGAGCTAAACGTCGAGACCGTCAGTCGCACCACGCGCGATGAGGTGTTGGTCACGGTCGCGGCGTCAAAGCCGAGCGCCGTGAAGTCGCGGACGAAGACCTCACCCACGGGCGTCGAGGGTGCACTGAGGAGTACCACGGAGCCACTACCCGTGGCGAGGGTGCTGACGACGGGCACGCTCGAGCGCAACGCGAGACTCGCGTAGCCCGAGGCGGGAATCGCGGGATTGGGCGTGATGGCGATCGAGCCCGTGGAAAACGGTGAGAGTGTGACATGCTGCGCGGGGATCTTGAACTCGCCGAGGGAGACCGACACCGTCACGTTGGCCACGAGGTCGCTCGGATTCGCGAGGCGCAACTGCGCGGTGGCGTCCTCGACGGTCGTGACGTCGGGGAACCAGGCCGCCGCGCTGGCGTGACGCTGGCCCGGGTCGAGCGAGATCGAACCCTTGGAGTCCTGGACGCCCACGATCTCTAAGGAGCCGCGCAGCACGTGCACCGACACGCCGACGTTCTGGGTGTTCACGACTTCGGTGCCGAGGTCGAGGGTGCTCTGGGTGTGCGCGGGCACCGAGATGCCCTGGAAGGACTGCGGCGCCGAGACCCCGGTCGCGCTGTAGATCGACGCGTTGAACACCGCCGCGGTCGCGGTCGGGTTGTAGACACTGAGGTTCGCGCTCGAGCCGGTCAGCGTGTCAAAGCCCGTTCCGTACCACCGCGTCGATCCCTGGTTGACGCACGGCGCCTCGGCACGGTCGCTGCCTTCAATCTCTTCACCCACCACCCCACCGCCGCTCACCTGGACCGCGACGCCGTAGGTGGCGTTCTTCGTGCTCTGGTCGAGCACGCTCGGTTGGATGAACTGGCCCTGGTGAGCGCCGAGTTCGAGCGCGCCAGACCAGGTTGTGCCGAGCGAGGAGACGACGCTCACGCTCAGGTTCCGCGGGCCGTTGGCCGTGTTGTAGAAGTCGACGCGCCCCGCCGGGCCCGGGCCGTTCGAGAGCCCCGTGCAGTAGAGCGCGGACGACTCGGTGTTGATCGCGACCGAGAGCCCACTCGGTGACCCGGAGGGATTCTTCGGGTGCGTCAAGGTCACCGCCACGCCCGTCGCGGCGAGGACCACGGCGACGGCCACCAGTACCGGGAGACGTCGGGTCCTACTCATCGGACTCCGGAGGATCGAGGGGCGCGACGCGACGTCGACGCCCGGTGAAGAGCCACTCGAGACGATGTATCCAGCCAAACCCCAGCCAGACGACGGCCCACATCCCCAAGGTGAACAACGCGATGAGCCCGTTCAGGGGGAACTGGCGCAGCACGATCGTGCCGGTCAAGCGCCCCGGTGTTGAAGGGACGTTGTAGTACGGCGTCCAGGTGTCAAAGGTCGTGCGAGGAACGACGTGACCATTGACGTCGAGCGCGAACGCCCCCGCCGGCGCCAGACCCGCCACCACCGTCGAGCCGGCGGTCAGGGGACCGGTGTTCGACGTCGAAGAGAAGACCGGCGTCAACGTCGTCGAACCCGGCGTCGTCGCGGCGACGATGCCGTGAAAGAGCGAGTTCGAGAACACCTCGACCGAAGGTGTCGTGAGTTCGAGAGCGAGGTCGCTCTGGTCGTCGAGGGCGTCGAGGAGGACTTCGGGCACCGGGTGCAGGGGCACGTGCTGCACGCCCGCGATCTCGGGGGCGGAGGAGTTCATGACCACGATGCTCGAGATGCCGGCCGGGGCGAGCAGCTGGCCCAAACGCACGGTGTGGCCGGCCAGGACGCTCTGGAGAGCCGACATGATCACGTCACTGGTGCCCGAGTCGGGGGGCGCGAAGAGCGTGTCGCCGCCCGGCAGGCCGTTCGTCGAGGTCGCCGCCTCGAGCCCGGGCGCCACCGTCCACCCGGCGATCGGCAGCACCGAGGGATCGCCTAACCACAAGACGCGGTACCCACCCGCGCTCGAGGGCGCGAGCGCGCCCAGGGACTCCGCGACACTCGTGGTCGCCAGGTCGAAGCGACCACTTCCGAAGCTCGCGAGGAACGGCAGAGTGGCGACCACCAGGGTGAGCACCGAGGCTCCCGCCGCGATCTGTCGCCAGCCGAAACCGACGTCGCGGAGGTCCTGCTCGAGCGCGCCGATGCCGAGGCCGATCAGCGCCGCGAGGGTCGTGGCGTAGAGCGCCAACATGACGTCGAGGTCGGGTGAGAATGAACCCATCCAGTGCTCTGACGCGAGGGCCGTGACCACCAGGGCCAGTGCCGCGATCACGCTCAACTTGCTCGCGATACGACGTCGTTCACCCTGGCAGAGGAGGAGCGCGAGGAGCGCGGCCCCGGGCAGGAGCCAGCCCCACCACGACGCCCCGAAACTGCCGTCGACGTCGCGCAGCAAGAAACTGAAACTCGGCACCGACCAGGGTCCGCGCGGCAGCCCGAAGATCTCCAAGGCCCTCCGACCGGCCAGGAGCACGTCGATGGTCATCGGCAGGAGGAAGATCGCGACGTTAAAGACCAGCGCGCCGAGGAGGCGCCACGACTGGCGATACGTGCTCAGGGGATCGGGCTCTAAGAAGCGCGCGATCATCACCCCGAGCACGACGACGCCCACCACGACCAGGGCGGCCGGCGCCATCGCGCACACCAGAGCGATAATCATGATGAGCAGCATCCGCTGTCCGGCCTCCGTGGTGCGCCAGCCCGAGTGACCGAAGGGAACGGGTGCGCCGTAGGGGCGGGGGCGAAAGCCCGGCACGTCCATCTGTTCAAAGATCCGACGCACGATGAAGGGCAGACCCGCCACGACCACCAACACGTCGGTGCGTCCCTGGCTGATCATGTTGAGTCCGAGGGGCATCGCCGCGTAGGCGAGGGCCCCGACCACGCGCGCCCGATTGCTGGCGCGATCCTTCAAGAGTCGCCCCATGCCCACCGCGCCGACGGGCACGGCGAAGATCAACGCCAGTCGGGGCAGCACGCCCATGCGGCCGACGACGAAGGTGCCCGCGAAGGCCAGCACGCCGTAGCCCGGCATGCCCGGCGTGCCGGTGCCGACGCCGTTGGGCGACCAGGAGGCAAAGAAGTGGCGCCAGGTCGACCACCACGAGTCGAGCGGCGCGAGGCGACCCACCAACGGCAGCGGCATCGCCACCAGGTTGCGCGCACCGATCAGCCACAGGAGCGTCACCAACGCGACGACGGCGGCCTGGGCCCGAAAGGAGGTGAGGAGCCTCGACGGGCGAGCTCGGGCGTCGAGCAGACCACTCTCGGCGATCTCGTCGAACTCCTCGGCTTCTGAAAAGGCCGCCCCGAATCCGACGCCGGCGTCTTCGAGCTCGTCGCGGGCGTCCTCGATCGCCTCGGGCGGCAAGATCCCGCGCGCCTTGTCGTAGCCCTCGCGCAGCAGCGTGATGAAGAAGTGTTTGAGCCGACTCGCCCCGCCGACTTGAAGTCGGTGAAGATCCGCGTCGCTGAGTACGCGCAGGGCCTGGAGTTGACGACGGCGTTGTCGTACCCGTCGACGGTGCTTCACGACCCAGCGCCACGACGAGGCGATCGCCCCGGCCCGGTCGGTGTCGCCACCCACCAACGAGAGGGCGACCTCGAAGACGTCGATCACGATGAGCATCGAGAGCGTCGCGATGCTCATTGGTCGGCCCCAGCCCGTCGCGACCACCAAGAGCTGGTGGCGACGCTGGAGGTCGCGGCGACTCGCGCGGCGAGTGCCACTCGCGTTCACCGAACGCTCGCCTCGCGCGACGCTCTCGCGGTGGGCGACCTTCGCGAGGGGCGCGACGACGATGCGCGCGCCGGCGACTTGCGCGCGCCAACAGAGGTCGAGGTCCTCCCCGAGCATCGAGATCAGCGGGTCGAATCCACGCAACGTCGAAAAGAGGTCGGCGCGCACCAGGGTGACGCCACCGGGCGCGACGAACACGTCGCGCTCGAGGTCTTGTTGCCCGTGGTCGATCTCTCCGGGCTCCACCCGCTCGCGCACGACCCCGAAGCGGTCACAGGTCTGTCCCACGTGGAGCAGCACGAGCGGGTCGTCGTAGGTGACGACCTTGGGGGTGACGATGCCGGCGTTCGTTCGAAATGCCGCTTCGACCATGAGCTGGACCGCGTTGCTCTCTAAGCGAACGTCATCGTGACAGAAGAGGAAGAACGCGGAACCTTCCACCATGAGGGCCGCCTCGTTGCAGGCCGCACCGAAGCCGCGATTCTCCTCCAGCCGGCGGACGAAGGCGTTGGGCGCGACGGCGGCCACTCGTTCGCCGACGTGGAAGGCTTCCCCGTTCGCCACGACGAGCAGGCTGAGCTCCTCGTAGTCCTGAGCCGCGAGCGAAGCCGCCGCGGCTTCGAGTCCCGGCCCGGAGCCCGTGGTAACGATGACGGCAACAACGGCCGGAGCACGAGAGTCCATCAGTCCATTAAGGCTAGTTCGCCACGTCGCGCGCGCTCGTCCCGCGCGACCCGTCAAGACGTGGCTTTACAACAAATCCCTAGGTTTCTCGCAGTCGCGCACGCTGATCGTCGATGACGTCCTTCAACGTCGTCGACAGCGCAATCATCGGTGCCCACCCCGTGGCCTCGTGAATCTTCTGCGCGCTGCCGCGAGAGACCGGTACCTCCGTGGGACGAAGTAACGCGGGATCGACGACGAGCTCGACACTGGGTGCGAGTTCGGCCACCAGCCGAGCGGCGATGTCGCCCAACGCGACGTCCACGCCGCTCGCGACGTTGTAAGCCTCGCCGGCGACACCGTGTTCGGCGAGGAGGCGATACGCGCGCACGACGTCGCGTACGTCGCTGAAGTCGCGACGAGTCGTGAGGTCCCCGACGGGAATCTCGCGGTCGCCGTGGGCGGCGGCTTCCAGTAAGCGACTCACGAGTGCGGGGACCACGAAGCTCACCGACTGCCCCGGACCGAGGTGGTTGAAGGGTCGCGCGATGACCACCCGCTGTCCGCGAACCCGCAGCGCTTCGTGCGCGACGCGCTCGGCCTCCACCTTGCTCGCCGAATACGGGTTGGCCGGCGCCAACCGAAAGCTCTCGCGGAGGGGCTGATCCTCGGGCCGCGTGACGCCGTAGACCTCCGAAGAACTGACGAGCACCGTCATCGCCGCGGGGTTGGCGGCGAAGGACGCCTCCAGCACCCGCTGGGTGCCCACGACGTTGATCCGAGTGAACTCCTCGGCCTGGTCCCAGGAGTCGCCCACGTGGGTGAGTGCGGCCAAGTGGAAAGTGACGTCGGGGCGGAACCACTCAAAGACCTCGTGCATGCTGCGCTCGTTGGTGACGTCACGTTCGCGGTCGATGCCGTGGACCTCGTCCCCGTGCTCGCGCAAGTGACGCAGGAGATGTTTCCCGACGAATCCGTGTGAACCGGTGACCAGTGCGCGCACCTCAGCCCCCGAGCGCGAGTTCGTACGCCACGAGATGTTGCGCCACGCAGGCGTCCCACGTGAAGTCCCGCGCGCGCGCGCGAGCGCGTTCGGACTCGCTCGCACGATCTGACGTGCTCAACGAGAGCGCCTCGAGTATGGCCGCGGCCAGCGCGTCGGCGTCACCGACGGGCACGAGGCGCGCCGCGTCCGCGGCGACCTCGGCCATCACCGTCTCTGACGTGGTCACCACCGCGGCGCCACAGGCCATCGCCTCGAGCACCGGCAGCCCGAACCCCTCCCCGCGAGACGGGTAGACGACGACGCGAGCGTTGCGGTAGAGCGCGGGGAGCAACTCGTCATCGACGAAGCCCAACCGGCGAACCCGGTCGCGGTACGGGTGCGTGGACAACTGCTCCTCGAGCGCGTCGACACCCCAGCCGGCCTGACCCGCGAGCCAGAGCTCCACGTCGCCGTCGCCCTCGGCGACCTCTCTAAAGGCTGCCACCAATACGTCCAGTCCTTTTCTCGGTTCCGCGGTGCCCACAAAGAATACGTAGTTCGCGTCCTCGGGCAGATCGTGGTCACGAAGGAGTGACCCGTCGTCGCGACCCTCCGGTTGAAAGTGCGCGAGGTCGACGCCCAGCGGCGCGACGACGATCGGCGCGTGCACCGGCACCAATCGCTCGAGGAGCCGCGCGCTGTAGTCGCTGACGGCCACCAACACTCGCGCGTGCTGGGCCGAGTGTGCGATCGCGCGACGAAAGAACGTCACCTTGGAGCGTTCGTGCCACTCGGGGTTGGTGAAGAACGTGAGGTCGTGGATGGTCACGACCGTCGGCGTCGATCCTCGTCGCGGCATCGTGTAGTGCGGAGCGTGCCAGAGGTCCACGTCCTGAGCGGTGCGACTCGTGCCGATCACCCACGCTTCGTAGGTCAGTCGGGCGGGCCGCGCGTTGGGGACGACGTTGGCGATGGTCGCCGCGGGCGACGTGGTGCGCCAGCGCAGGTGGTCGTCGCGTCGCGTGACCAGCGTCGTGGTCACGCCGCTGGCCGGCAGTCGTGCCGCGAGTTCGACGATGTAGCGTCCCGCCCCCGCCACCCGTAGCGGTACCGCGGAGACGTCGAGGGCGACCTTCACCGCCACCCCGCCAGGTGATCGAGCGCGACGTTGCGCCAGGTCAGCTCGGTGACGCTCGCGCGCCGACGAGCCCGAGCGGGTTCGTCGGTGGGCACCAACAACGCCGCGAGCAGTCCGCCCGCGATGTCCTCGACGTCGAGTGGATCAACGCGCACGACCTCGTCGTTGGCGGTGACACTCGGCGTGTTCGAACTCGCCACGACGCGAGTGCCCTGGGCGAGGGCCTCGACCGGCGGGAGTCCCCAGCCCTCGGCACGTGGCACGTAGGCCACCACGGTCGCGTCACGGTAGAGGCCCTTGAGCAGGGGACGCGCCACCGGGCCGAGGACGACCGCGTCGGCGACGTCGACCTCGCCCCACCCCGACGGCCCCACCAGCACGAGGGGACCGAGCGCGTCGTTCTCGGCGCGCGCGAGCGCGTGAGCGGCGACCAGTCGCTCGAGGTTCTTGCGAGGTTCGCGGGTGCCGACGTAGAGCGTGAAGGGCCCTCGCACCCCACGCGCGTCGAGCGCCGCGGCGACCGCGAGTTCGTCCGCGGGTACCGTCTCGTCGTCAACGCCGAGGCGAACGTCATGGAGTCGCTCGGGCGCGAACCCCTCGGCCCTCAGGCGAGACCCGAGTCCGGGTGACGCGCAAAAGAGCCGCACGTCACCACGGGCTTTGAGCAACCGGAGTCGACGTTCGTGAAACCTGATGCCCCGCGGCGTGCTGGACGCGGGTTCGTCGCGCCACAAGAGGTCAAAGAGCGCCACCGAATGAACGGCGCCCGATCGACCGCCCGCGAAGGGCCCCGTGAGGGAGGTGGCGTGCACGACGTCGCTCTGCGCGGGCACACCGAGGGGCCAACGCGACCAAACCCGATGGAGGACGCCGAGCGGCGCGGTCGTGACTCGCGTGAGTTCGAGGGCCGCCACGCTATCCGGGATGGCGCCTCGCGGGGCCACGCCCAGGACGCGAAAGGAGTCGTCGTCGAGGGACGCGAGTCCCCGCACCAGGCCGCGGACGTAGGTCGCGATGCCCCCTGGCTGGGGGCGGTAGAACTGGTCAAGGGACAGGGTGATCGTGCGGGTCACGAGCTCCAGCCTCGCACGACGTCGCGATAGAGCGAGAGGTAGGCGCGCGCGGCGGTCGCCGGTGCGAAGTCCTCGGCTCGGGCTCGGCCGGCCGCTATCGTGATCGCGCGCCGTGTCGGACTCTCCCAGAGCTCGCCCAACGCGGGCAGGACCTCCTCGTCGCTCTCGGTGAGCACGGCCGCGCCGCTTAAGAGCTCGCGGTTGATCGTGGTCGCTCGAGCGATGGTGGGTACCCCGGCGGCCAAGGCCGCAATCGCGAAGGAGGGGAACCGGGCGCCGTCGCTGACGTGGAGCACGACGCGCGCCTCGGTGAGCGCGCTGCGCGCTTCGGCGCGTGAACGCACCGTCACGTCCAACCCGGACGCGCGAATACGTTGCGCCACGGCGGCGCTGGTGACCGCGACCACCTCGGCGTCGCGGTGTCGCGCGAACGCCACCAACTCTGGGGCCATCCGCAGGAACGGCGCGACGACCCCCGTCAAGTTCACGACGAGGGCGGTGCCGTCGCGAGTGGGCTCGACGAGCGGCACGGCGGGGGGCACTACGACCACGCGTGTCGGCTGGACGTCGAGGACTCGCTGCACCTCGTGGCGGGCGCTGCGCGTCGAGGCCACCAGTACCGCGCCCCTCGCCACGGCGCGGCGCAGTTGAGCGATGCGCTGATGCTCGCCCTTCTCTCCGCGAAGTGGACGCAGGTCGTCGACCGAGATGATCAGGGGCGTCGATTTCGTGGGTGGCGTCGCGCGACCCGCGACGTGGATCACGTCGAGGGGGCCGAGGCGTCGATCGATGGTCGCACCGAGACTGCGACGCCACAGCGGCGTCCACAGGAATCGCAGCGCCAGGCGACGTTCGTTGGCCGCGACCGGCGCGCTGCGAGTACGAAATCGCACCAACGAGCACTCCCCCGTCGCGTCGAGCGCGTTCGCCAGATCGGTCATTGAGTTGCCGAGCGACTCCAGCGAACCGTCAAGATCGAGGCCGACGCGAAGCCGCTCTTCGCTCACGAAGCCAGGGCGATCGTGCGTTGCGCACTGGTCCACGTCGACCACAGGTCGACGGCCCAACGTCCGAAGGGCTCGGTGGTGGTCGCCACGACGCCGATCTTCTCTGACGCATTGACGAGCAGGATCGACCCGCTCTGGCCGAAGTGTCCGAAACTCGACGACGGCCAGTCGCCCATCCAGTGCGCCTTTTCGCCGCGCAGTTCGGGGCCCATCCCCCACGGGCAGGGCGAGAAGCGCCCAAAGCCCGGCACGATGCCATTGAGCTCGGGCAGGTAGGGGCGAATCATCAGGTCGCGCGTCGCCAAGGCGATCCCGTCGCCGCGCAACCACGCCACCGCCAAGGTCGCCAAGTCGTTCGTCGATCCCGCGACGCCCGCGGCGGGACGATCGAGCAGGGTCGTCGTTTTCATGCCGAGGGGTTCAAAGACGCGGTAGTCCAACCAACTCGCGGGCGAGTTCTCGCCGACNNCCGAGACCGCTGGAGTGTGAGAAGAGGTTGGCGAAGTTCGCACCCGAGGGGCCCACCACCTCGTCGTAGGAGTGGAGATTCCAGTCCATCTCGACACCGAAGGCCAGCGCCACGGCCATCTTGGAGATCGACGCCCAGGGTCGCACCTCGTCGAGGTCCCCGACTTCGCGCACGCGCTCCACCCGACCACCGTCCAGGCGCAACACCACGTAGGCCAACGACCCGGCCCAGGCCTCGTCGAGGTCATTGCTCACAACA
>PLER01000063.1:5779-6100 GCA_003136495.1 Acidimicrobiaceae bacterium | reverse complement strand
ATCGACCGGCTCGTCGCGCGACACCGCAACGAGTTGGTGGTGATGGTCGTCCACGGAGGATTCATCGAACAAGCGATGAAGCACTACCAGGGACTCTCCGGTGCGGTGCGCCTGCGCCCGCGTATCGAGAACTGTTCGATGACCGANNGTGGCGTTCAGGCGCGGGTCACATATCGAGGTGTAGTTCTGGGCGAGGTCGGTCTCGTTCAGGCGTGACCCGCCTCCGAGGCACTCGGTGACGTCGTCACCGGTGAGTTCCACGTGCAGTCCGCCCGGCCACGTGCCGAGGGCCTGGTGGACCAGGAAGAACTGCGAGGTCTC
>PLER01000063.1:0-5747 GCA_003136495.1 Acidimicrobiaceae bacterium | reverse complement strand
TCGACGCCCATCGACGGGCCGACCTTTAGACCGAGCGGATTGGACACGCCGCGTAGGAAGTTGACGTGGGCGCCGTCTAATTGGCGCGTGCGATCGCCGACCCACAGCAGGTGTGCGGAGCAGTCGTACCAGTCGCCGGTCAACGAGTCGCGCCGCGTGAGGGCCTGCTCGTAGGGGAGGATCAACGCCTCGTGGGAGGTGTAGAACTCGACCGCCTGGAGCGCCTGATCGTCGTGGAGGTCGATGCCGCAGGCCTTCATGAACTGTAGGGCTCGCTCGATCTCGTCGGCGATGACCTCGTAGCGCTTGCCCTCCAGGGAGTTCGCGACGAACTCCTGGTTCCAGGCGTGTACCCGCGAGAGCGCGGCGAAGCCCCCGGTCGTGAAGGCCCGCAACAAGTTGAGCGTCGAGACGCTCTGGTGGTAGGCGCTCAGTAGTCGCTCGGGGTCGGGCCGACGCGCCTCGGCGCTGAACTCCTCGGAGTTGATGATGTGACCGCGAAAGGCCGGGAGGCGCTCGCCGTCACGCTCTTCAACGTCCTCACTGCGCGGCTTGGCGAACTGGCCCGCGATGCGACCGACCTTGATGACCGGTACGCCCGAGGCGTAGGTGAGGGCGACCGCCATCTGCAAGATGACCTTCAACTTGTCGCGGATGACGTCGGCGGAACTCTCGTGAAAGGACTCCGCGCAGTCGCCGGCCTGCAGCACGAAGGCCCGGCCGCTGGCGGCGAGGGCGAGTTGATCCTGGAGGCGACGAGCCTCGCCCGCGAAGACGAGGGGCGGCTTGGTGGCGAGCTCGCGCTCGACGCGCGCGAGGTGCTCACCGTCGGGCCAGGTCGGCGACTGGGCGAGTGAGTACTCGCGCCAACTCGTCGGGGTCCACTCGCGTTCGCTCGATGCCATCCGACCAGGTTACGGGCACTTCGAATAACGAAGCAATCCCCTAGGCTTTGGTGGTGACAGCTCGCCGACTGGGTCTCTTCGGTGGGACGTTCGACCCTCCACACCTGGGACACGTCGCGGCCCTGAGGGCCGCTGCGCGCAGCGGCCGATTCGATCGACTGGTGGTGACCGTGGCGGGGGATCCCTACCTCAAGGGACCCGACGTGCTGGCAGCCGACGTGCGCTTGGCGATGGCCCACGCGGCCTTTGACGAGCTGGATCTCGTGGAGGTGTCGGACCTCGAGCTACGCCGCAGCGGACCCTCCTACACCGTCGATACGGTGCGCGAACTGCTGGAGGACGCCGAGGCCGTCGACCTGATCGTGGGCGCGGACCTCGCGACGCAACTCGACAGCTGGCACGGCGGCGAGGAGTTACGTGCGCTGGTCGTAGTCGGCATCGTCCCGCGACCGGGTTCGACCATCGACGCGTTGCCCCACTGGCGCAGCTACCTCATACCCATGGAGCCGGTGGATCTCTCGAGCACCTACGTGCGCGAACTCGATCCCGCGGCCGAGGACCTCCGTGATTTCTTGCCCGAGCGCGTCATTCCACTCTTCGAGCACGCCCGAGGCTAGAGTGCTGGCAATGGCGGTTCGCACCTTCGACTTGTCTGAGCAACGGTCGACACGAGTAGATGCCCTGGAGGCGACGCCGAGTCGTCGCCAGTTGCGACGCACCAAGCAGCGCTACGCCATCCTCGGCGCGCTCGCGCTCGCCGTACCCTTCTTTGGCGCACTCGTCGTACTGGGAGTAGCCCACTGAGTGAGCGCGTGACGAGCGGCGAGCAGCCTCGCGGCCCCTATTCCACGTTTACCTCGACCCTGGTGAACGCCGCGGTCGTCGCGGCGGAGGAGAAACTCGGCGTCGACACCGTGGTGTTGGACCTGCGCGAGTTGATCGACAGTTTCGACGCGCTGGTCGTCACCTCGGGGCGAAACGACCGACAGGTTCGCGCGATCGCCGAAGAGGTCGAGCGACTCATCGACGTCGCCCTCGGGGTCAAGCCGATCCGCGTGGAGGGACTCTTTCAGGCCGAGTGGGTGGCGCTCGACTACGGCGACGTCATCGTGCACGTCTTTGACGAGACGACGCGCGAGTACTACGACTTAGAACACCTNNGCTCTGGAAGTCCGCCGGGGTCGCCAGGGTCGTCGTCGTTCCATTGGGTAGCGGCACGCGTTGGATAACGCCGGCGACTTCGATGACGATCCCGCGGGTGGCGCCCACGACGTCAGCGGTGAGCACGAGTTGACCGACCGCGAGGATCTGTTGGTGCCGCCCGAGTCCACTCAGGGAGCTGGCGAGGTTCACCGTTCCGACGTCGTGGCGGACGTGGGCCGAGAGCAGGACCAGCGATTTCGGCAGGGCCGAGGAGTAGCCCGCCGACTTCTCGATCGCCGAGGGTCCAAGGAGCAGTTGCTCGATGACCGTGGCCAGCGCGGGCGGTGAGGGCACGATGCGGCTCGAGGGCGCGAGGTGTCCGGTGACGTCGATGTTGTAGACCGGCTGGGTAATGAAGCGAACCCGCGCGCCGTTGGTGCCGGGAATGGTCTTGTTCAGCAGTCCGAGGTGCACCTTTGAGGGCGCAATGCGCTGAGGCGCCGCGTTGGGCGAGACGAGCGTGCAGCCCGCGAGCGCCAGGGCGCCGAGCGTGATCACGAAGGCTCTGCGGAGCGCTTTCACGAGGGCTCCTCGTCCACGAGGGGCAGGAGGATGCGGAAACGAGCGCCGCCCTCGGGACTCTCGAGGACTTCGATCGATCCGCCGAAGGCCCGCACGTGGTCGCGCACCAGGGCGAGGCCGAGACCGGTGCCGCGCGCGATGCCCCGGTCGTGGGCGGCGCGACCTCGGAAGAATCGCTCGAAGATCGCGTCACGCTCCTCGGTCGGCACGCCGGGTCCCGCGTCGTCCACGTTGACCGCGAACTGGCCCCGTTCGTAGTCGAGCCGCACGGCCGTCGTGCCACCGGCGTAGTGGTGCGCGTTGTCGATCAGGTTGGTGATGACGCGTTCGAAACGGCGTCGGTCCACCGAGATCAGTGGTTCGTCAATGGCGGGTGCCACCTCGATCGGGGGCTCCGCGAGACCGTGACGGCGCGCCGCCGATCGCACGGACTGGCGCACGAGTTCCACGGCGTCGACGGTCTCGATCGCCAAGGGCACGGCGCCAGCGTCCGCGCGGGCCATCTCTAAGAGGTCCTCGACGAGGGACTGGAAGATCGAGAGGTCCGCGGTGAGAAGGTCGAGGCTCTCCTGGCCGGCGGGGGAGAGCTCGACGCGGTGTTGCTGGAGCACCGAAGCGGTCGTGGCCAACGTGGTGAGCGGTGAGCGAAGCTCGTGGCTCACGTCGCTCGCGAACCGGGCGTCGCGCTCCAAGCGTTCGACGAGTTGACTGACCATTTCGTTAAAGGAGTCGGTGAGTTGTTGGACCTCGCGGTCCGCCTGGGTGACCTGGAGTCGCGTGGAGAGGTTGCCGTCGGCGATCGCGGCGGCGGCTAGGGANNGGTACGCCCACCACGTAGATCACCTGGCCGCTGATCTCGAGCACTTGCGTGGCGGCGTGACCTTGACGGACGGTCGCCAGGAAGGTGTTGGGCACGTCGACGGTGTTGGCGCCGCTACTGCGTGAGAGCCAGAGGTTATTCGTCTGGACCAACACGCTCGAGTTCGTGGCGCGCTCGATCGAATTGAGCAACTTCGCCAAATCGGGCGGCGAGGTGTAGAGCGTGCTGCGCACGAGCGCCGCGTTCTCCAGGCTNNTAGGTCAGCGCCGCGAAGAGGCCACTCAGGATGAACGCGCCCAGGCCGAAGGTGATCAAGAGACGAAGTCGAAGACTTCGTTGGCGCATTAGATGACCAGCTTGTAGCCCGTTCCCCGTACCGTCACGAGGTAGGTGGGACTGGCGGGGTCGGGTTCGATCTTCATGCGCAGCCGTCGGATGTGCACGTCGACCAGACGACTGTCGCCGAAGTAGTCGTAGCCCCACACGTGTTCTAAGAGGTCCTCGCGCGAGAGCACGCGACCGTTCGCTTGGGCCAGGTCCGTCAAGAGGCGAAACTCCGTCGAGGTCAGGTGCAGTTCGACGCCGTCGCGCTGGCGCACCACGCCCTCGTCGGGAATGACGTGCAACTCGCCGATCTGGAAGGCGTTGGTGCTCTTGTCGGGTCGGCGTCGCAGGTGCGCGCGTACCCGCGCGAGGAGCTCTTCGGGCACGAAGGGTTTGGTCACGTAGTCGTCCGCGCCCGATTCGAGCCCGAGAATGACGTCGACGGTCTCGTCGCGCGCCGAGACGATCACGATCGGCACGTCGCTCGTCGAGCGCAGGGCCTGACACGTCTCAAAGCCCGTCATCCCCGGCAACATGACGTCGACGATCGCGACGTCCGAGGTCATGCGCGAAAAGAGCGCGACGCCGATCTCGCCGGTCGGCGCGTCGTCGACCACGAATCCCTCGCCCTCGAACATGAGTCGAAGCGCGGTGCGAATGTGGTCGTCATCTTCCACGATCAATATGCGGGGCATCCCAACTCCTTTGGAATCTCCGCCAACACTACTTACGGGCTCGATAGCCTTGGGTCGTGTCGGCTCGCGCCAGTGGAAAAACGCCCAGTGAACGCTGGCGAATCGAGGGCTTTGGCGAGACGCTGCGCGCCCAGGACCGCAGTTCCGCCACCACCCGCGCGTACCTCGCCGACGCGACGGCGTTCGCCCAGTGGGCCGACGAGCGCGCGGTCCCCGGTCCCGAGGCGGTCACCAAACAGGACCTGCGGGACTACCTCTTGTTCATGACCGTGCGCGGTGACGAACGTAGCTCGGTGTTGCGTCGTAGAGCGTCGTTGCGCAGTTACTTCGCGTGGCTCGTTGAGCGCGGCCACGTCGCGGTGGATCCGGCGGCGCGGCTGTTGGCGCCGCGCGCGAACCACCGCCTGCCCAAACTCGTCGTGCGCGAGCAACTCGACAACCTGCTCGAGGACGACTGGGGAGAAGACGAGTGGGCCGTGCTCGACCGCGCGGTCTGTGAGGTCCTCTACGGCGCGGGACTTCGGGTGTCCGAGCTCTGCGGGTTGAACCTGTCGAGCGTCGACTTCTCCCAGGGCCTGTTGCGGGTCATGGGCAAGGGGCGCAAGGAACGACTGGTCCCGCTGCACTTGAAGGGTCTCGAGGCGATCAAGCTCTGGATGGACGACGCCCGCGACGACGTGGCGCGGCCGGATTCGCCGATGGAGGCGCTTTTCTTCAACCACCGGGGACGTCGGCTCGGGCCGCGTGACGTGCGGCGCATCCTCGATCACCGCGTCGCGCGGGGTCACGTGCACCCCCACGCGCTGCGCCACACCTACGCGACGCATCTGGTCGAAGGCGGCGCGGACCTACGCGTGGTCCAAGAACTCCTCGGTCACGCGAGTTTGACCACGACGCAGATCTACACCCACGTCTCGAAGTCGAGGCTGCAAAAGGTGCACCGCCAGAGTCACCCGCGGGGCTAGGGCTCGCCAGCCGGTAACATAGTCAGGCTCTCCCAGAGTGGGCGGGCAGTGAGTTGTCCTCGTGGTTTCGTACGGTCGCCGTTCGCGGTGCTCCACGGGGTTGAAGCAACCATACGAAAGGAAACTAGATCGTGGCTCTCGTCACCTTGCAAGAACTGTTGGACTCGGGCGTGCACTTCGGGCACCAGACCCGTCGTTGGAACCCCAAAATGCGCCGCTTCATCCTGGGCGAGCGAAACGGCATCTACCTGATCGACCTGCGCAAGACCCTCGCGGGCATCGAGACCAGTTACGCCTACGTGCGCGACCTCGT
>PLER01000076.1 GCA_003136495.1 Acidimicrobiaceae bacterium | reverse complement strand
CCCATCGACACCATCGACCGCGCGGTCAAGCGCGGCACCGGTGAGTTAGAGGGCGTGCGCTACGAAGCCATCAGCTACGAGGGGTACGGACCGAGTGGCGTGGCGGTGATCGTCGAAACGCTGACGGACAACAGAAACCGCACGAGCGCCGAGATCAAACACGTCTTCGGTCGACAGGGCGGCGCCGTCGCCGAGCCCGGCGCGGTCGCCTGGCAGTTCGAACGAAAGGGACTCCTCGAAGTCCAAGGGCCGCTCGATGAGGATCAACTCCTCGAGTGGATCATGGAAGCGGGCGCGGAGAACTACGAAGCGAACGGCGCCAACTACACGGTCACCACCGAACCCCACGACCTCGGCTCGGTGCGTGATGACCTGGAAAAGCACGGGCTGAAGGTGACCAGTGCCGAACTCACGTTGGTGCCACAGAACGTGGTGCCGGTCACCGAGGACGTCGAAGCGAAGAAGGTCCTGCGCCTCATGGACGCCCTGGATGACCACGACGACGTACAGAACGTCTACGCGAACTTCGATATCGCCGACGATCTGCTCGCCGCCTACGACGGCTGACTCCCCGTTTTGACCCACAGCGGGAGTTAGTATCGAACGTATGTTCGTACTCGGCATCGATCCCGGCCTCACGCGCTGCGGCTTNNGTCGAGCAGCGGCTGCGCCAGTTGCACGTCGAGTTGGCGGCGCTGCTCGAAGAGATGACGCCCGAGGCGGTCGTCGTCGAGCGCGTCTTCTACCAACGAAACGCGAAGACCGCGATTCCGGTCGCCCAGGCGAGTGGGGTGGCGATCGCCCTCGCGGGCAGCGGTGACGTCGCGGTGCGTCAGTTCACCGCCCAAGAGGTCAAACTCGCCGTCACCGGCTACGGTGCCGCGAGCAAGTCCCAAGTCCAAGGGATGGTGGCGCGGCTCTGTGGACTGAGCGACGTCCCGAAACCGGCCGACGCCGCGGACGCGTTGGCCCTCGCCATTGCGTACTTCATGATCGTGCGCACCGAACGCCGCTACCCGGTGGAGAACCGCGCGTGATCGGGTGGCTCAGCGGGCGAGTGTTGCACGAACTTCGCAACGGGGCGCTCCTCGTCGACGTACAGGGCGTTGGCTATGAGGTGCACGTCGCGTCGAGTGAGGCGCCAAAGTTCGATGAGCTGATTGAACTGTTCATCTTTACGGTCGTGCGCGCCGACGCCATCCAACTCTTCGGCTTTCCCACCTTGGAGGACCGTGAGTTCTTTGAGTTGCTCTTAGCGACGCCCGGGGTTGGACCGTCAACGGCGCTCGGGGCCCTGCGCACGATGAGCGTCTCGGAGCTCGCCTACGCCATCGAGAGCGACGACGCGAAAAAAGTGGCCACCATTTCCGGGATAGGTCCGAAGACCGCCAGTCGCATCGTCCTCGAACTCAAGGGCAAGGTGTTCGTCGACGGGGTCTTTGCTTCGAGCGAGCCGGTCGAACACGTCGACGCCGCGATCGACGACGCGCTGCGCGCCCTCGGGTACACCAGNNCTGAGACGCTCGTGAGCAAACACGAGCTCGACCTCGAACGCTTGAGCGACCACGTCGTCACACCCGAGGCGACGGAGAACGAACGCCGCGTCGAGGTCTCGTTACGGCCGCCGACGTTGGCGGACTTCGTCGGGCAACGCGATTTGGTGGGACATCTGCAAGTCGTACTCGGCTCGGCGAAGGCTCGCCACCAGAGCGTCGACCACCTCCTCTTCGCGGGACCACCGGGACTCGGCAAGACGTCACTCGCCAGCATCGTGGCCAGCGAAATGGGTTCGGGTTTTCGGGTCACCTCGGGGCCGGTGCTCTCGCGCCCGGGCGATCTGGCCGCACTCCTCACCGACCTCCAAGACGGCGACGTGTTGTTCATTGACGAACTGCACCGGCTCTCGCGAGCCGTCGAAGAGGTGCTCTATCCCGCGATGGAGGACCTGCGCCTCGACGTCATGATCGGGCGCGGACCCTCCGCGCGATCGATTCGCTTGGACCTGCCGAACTTCACGCTCGTCGGTGCGACCACGAGGACGGGGCTCGTCGCCGCCCCCCTGCGCGACCGCTTCGGTTTCATTGGCCAACTCGATCTGTACGACGTCGCCGAACTCACCATCATCGCGACGCGCTCGGCCGGTCTCTTGAAGGTCGACCTCGAGCCCGAGGCCGCGACGATCATCGCCTCGCGTAGCCGCGGCACCCCGCGCATTGCGAACCGACTCCTTCGCCGGGTGCGCGACTTCGCGTCGGTGAACGACCACGACCGCGTCGACGCCGCTGTCGCCATCGCCGCGTTGGCGCTCTTTGGGGTCGACGAGTTCGGACTCGACAAGATCGACCGCCGCATCTTGCGGTTGCTCTGCGAGCAGTTCGCCTCGACCCCGGTGGGACTGACGACCTTGGCCCACGCCTGCGGGGAGGAGCCCTTCACGATCGAAGACGCGTACGAGCCGTATCTCTTGCGCGCGGGACTGATGGTGCGCACGCCTCGCGGACGCCTCGCGACCGAGCGCGCGTACGAGCATCTGGGTATTCAAACGCGCCAGGACGGCCTGTTCTAAAGGCGAAATGTCCAGCGAGTAGAGTTTCTCTGTCTCTTAACGAAGGAAATACCCATGTTGCTCGCCGCCGCCGCCAAAACGACTTCTCACGGTCTTCCGCCCGAGCTGATCCTGCTGTACGTGGTGGTTATCGGCGCGGTGTACTACTTCTACCTTCGCCCGCGCAACAAGCGCATGAAGGCGCAGCGCCTCGAAACGAACAAGGTCGAGGTCGGCGAGCGCGCCCAGACGATCGGCGGTCTCGTTGGCACGGTGGTGAAGAACCAGGACGGGTTGGTCACTATCCGCACCGATGGCGGCGTGGAGTTGCAGTTCATCTCGCGAGCCATCGCGGGGAAGTACACCCCGGTGACGCCATCTATTCCTGAGTCGACCGACGACAGCGCGTCGCATGGCGACTACACGGCTCCCGACGACCACACGTCCCCCGACGACCACCCGACAGAAGGTGACGCGAAGTAATGCCGCCACAGGTTGGCTCGCGACGATCGCTGATCGTCAGCCTCGTTCTCACCATCGCAATTGCCTTTGGATCGCTCGCCGCGACGTTGTCGCTCGGCTGGGGACCGAAACTCGGTCTCGACCTGGCCGGGGGACTGTCGGTCGTCTACAAGCCCACCACGCACGCCACGACGTCCGACATGCAAGAAGTGGTAACCATTCTCACCAACCGCGTTGACGGATTGGGTGTGTCGGGGGCGACGGTGAACCTCCAGGGCAAAGAAGTGGTGGTGAGTGTGCCGGGCGCCACGCACGCGAGAAGCGTGCTCGCGATCGTCGGTCAGACCGCCCAGTTGCTCTTTCGACCGGTGCTCTGTCAGGCCGAAGTCGGCACGAAGTTGAAACCGCTGGGTACGAAGACCCTTCCGACGTGCGCGGCGAGCTATCAAATGACCGAGGCCAACCTCGACGTGCAGCCGTCGAACAACGTCGCCGGCTTTACCAGCAATAATCTCGCACCCGACCCGGCGTTCACGAACATCAAGTCGACCTCGCCCGCGAAAGACCTGCCCAAAGATGAGGTTCTCCTCCCGGTGCTCGGCGACAAGGGACTTCGTTACGTGCTCGGGCCTTCGGAACTGACGGGCCACGCCATCAAAAAGGCCGTGGCGCAGCAAGACCAGGCGGGCGCCTGGGTCGTGAACTACACCCTCACCTCGACCGGTAGCCCGGAGTGGGACAAGGTGGCCAGCGACAACTTCCACCGACTCCTCGCCATCGAACTCGACGGCGTCGTGCAGTCCGCACCGATCATTCAACCGACCCAGACGAGCTTCTCGAGTTTCGACGGTACTGGTGAGATCTCCGGGTCCTTCACCGAGTCGTCGGCCAAGAACCTCGCCCTCGCCATGAACTTCGGCGCGTTGCCGGTGCGTCTCCAGGCCCTCGACACCGTGACCGTCTCGCCGACCCTCGGCCACTCGGCGTTGGTCGCCGGACTCGGCGCGGGCCTCGCCGGTCTGGCGTTGGTGCTGCTCTATACGATCCTCTACTACCGCGCGCTCGGACTCGTCATCATCCTCGGGTTGGCGGTGACCGCGTCGCTGCTCTGGGCAATCATCTCCGCGCTCGGTCACACGGCCTTCGCGCCCAGTTTCGACTTGGCTGGTGTCACCGGATTGATTGTGTCCATTGGTATCACTGTCGACAGTTACGTCGTGTACTTCGAGCGATTGAAAGACGAGGCCCGAGCAGGGCGCTCGGTACGGTCCTCGGTCGATCGGGGATTCCGCTCCGCCTGGCGTACGGTGTTGGCCGCCGACACGGTGAGCTTGCTCGCCGCGGTGCTCCTCTACATCATCGCGGTCGGCGACGTGAAGGGCTTCGCCTTCTTCTTGGGTCTCTCTACGTTGATGGACGTCTTCATCACCTGGTACTTCACTCGACCACTCGTCATCTTGCTCGGGCGTCGTAGTTCGTCGAGTACGTCCAAACTTTCTATGGCCGCCGGTATGCACGCGGGAGCACGAGATGAGTGACGAGACGGACGTCGAAACCTTCGCGCCGATTGACGATAAGCACTACGGCCGTTTCGGCCGCCTCTACCACGGCTTGACCCGCGTCGACTTCGTCGGTCGGCGCAAGATCTGGTTCAGCGTGTCGATGGCCGTGATTGTCCTCGGACTCGCGTCGCTCGGGATACGAGGGTTCAATCTCGGCATCGAGTTCAAGGGCGGCAGTTCGTGGGAGGTGCTCGCTCCCAACACGTCGATCACCACCATGACCAACGCCGTAGAGAAGGTCGGACTGCCCAATCCCATCGTCGAGAAGCTGGGCTCGGACACCTACCAGGTGACCGCCGACATCAACTCCCTCTCAACGACGAATCAGAACATCCTCACCACCAAGGTCGTCGACGCTATGGCCAAGGTCGCCCACACCACGGACAATCAGGTCTCCACCAGCACCGTCGGGCCGACCTGGGGCGGCCAGATTACCGACAAGGCGCTCGAAGCCCTGATCGTGTTCTTCATCGCGGTCGTGGCCTACATCTCGGTTCGCTTCGAGCCGAAGATGGCGGTCGCCGCGTTCATCGCGATGGTCCACGACCTCTTGGTGACGGTCGGTGTGTATTCGCTGTTCGG
>PLER01000089.1 GCA_003136495.1 Acidimicrobiaceae bacterium | reverse complement strand
AGTCGAGGGGCACCGGTCGCATCGAAAGTCGGTCTCGGCAGTAGTCGAACACGGCCTCGCCGAGCGCCGCGTCGAATTCAAACATCTCGTGCCCCATTGCACAACCTTTCGATTTTGGTCCCTCGCCATCGTACGGCCTCAAACGATCACAACGCCGTGCCCGCCGGGACCTCCAAGGGGGTCAGGTAGCATCCCGTCATGGCAACGGCTCGTGTCGGCTACCTCGGCCCCGAAGGTTCGTTCTCGCACGAAGCCGTCACCACCCTCAGTGGGGTGGAGGCCGTCGCGTACCCCACCATCGAGGATCTCCTCGCCGCGGTCACCGACGGGACGCTGCACCAGGGCCTGGTCCCGCTCGAGAATGCCCTCGAAGGGACCGTTTCGGCCGCGATGGACGGGCTGGTCTTCAACCACGATTTGGTGATCGTCCAAGAGATCGTCTTGCCCATCCACCTCCACCTCTTGACACGTCCGGGCGTGGAACTCGCGGAGGTCACGAGCGTGCGCAGTTACGTCCACGCCCTGGCCCAGGTGCGCGGATTCCTCCACCAACACGGCCTCGCCAGCGTGCAGACGACCTCCACCTCGCAAGCGGCCCGGGACGTCGCCGAATCGGACGAGGCCTGGGCGGCCGTGGGCTCGTCGCTGGCCGGGGAGTTCTTTGGTTTGGTGGTGGCCGCGTCGGACATCGAGGACCACCCCGACAACTCGACGCGCTTCGTGCTCGTCGGGCGCGAGGAGGTCGCCGCCGCGACCGGTCACGATCGCACCACGATCGTGTGCTTTCAAGACGCGGACCGACCCGGCTCGCTCTACGCGATTCTCGGGCGATTCGCCGCCCGCGACGTCAACCTCACGAAGCTCGAGAGTCGCCCCACCAAACGCGGACTCGGGGACTACTGCTTCGTCATCGAGTTCGAGGGTCACGTCGACGACGACGTGGTCGCCGACTGCTTGGCGGATCTCCAGGCGCACCTGGCGCGCGTCAAGTTCCTCGGCTCCTACCCCGTCACCGGTGAGGGGTCGAGCGATCGTCGCGATGAGGTGAGCCAAGCCCGTCAGTCGGCCGCCGCGTGGATCGAGGCAATTCGCGCTCGAGTGCGTCCCTCCTGACGCGTCGCACCCCGGGATGCGGGCGAGCGCCCACCTTCGCGACGCTGCGATCATCGGTACGTGCACGAACCTTGCACTTTTACCTTGCACTCGCGGCGGGCGTGCGCGCGGGGCGAGGTTGCTCGACGTCGCATTGTTAACTCACTGTTAAACCCATCACGCGGCGCGAAAAACGAGTCGTTGACCCGGACTCAGTTTGTAAGTTGGCTCTACTCCTCTGCGCTGTAGCACTGACGAAAGTGGGCCCCGTGAGTGACCTGGTCGATCACTCGTCGTCGTGGCGACGTCTCCTCGCAGTGCTGCCCGCAGACGTGCTCATCGCCGATGAACTCGACACCGTGGTGCACGCCCGTGTCGAGGGCGGCACTTCGATCGACGACGGTGAGGACCTCATTGGGCGCTCGCTCGATGACGCACTGCCCGAGTGGCGCGACGACGGGACCAACGACCGGCGCGACGACGTCCTCTTTTTGACGCTGGCGCTGGAGGGACGAACCTGGACGGTCGCGGCGTTCGTCGGCGCGGGTGACGGTATTCGCGGACGTCGTGAACGCATCGAGATGCAGTTCCGCGCCGCGCAGGTCCTCGCCGAGAGTGAAGAGCGCTTTCGTCACTCTTTCGCCGACAACATGGCGCCGATGATGTTCACGGACTTGGAGAATCGAATCACCGAAGTGAACACGGCCTTTTGCCGCATGATTGGTCGAAGCCGCGAGGAACTCCTCGGAAGCGATTCGAGTGAGTTCACCTTCCCCGAGGACCTTGGGATCTCCGAGTCAACCCACCGTCGCATGACCACCGACGACGTCGGACAGCTCCGTTACGTCAAGCGCTACCTGCACAAGGACGGTCGAGTGATCGTGGTGGAGATCTCGAAGTCAACGGCGCGCGACGCCGAGGGCAACATCCTCTACTTCGTCATCTCCGAGCGCGACATCACCGAAGAGCGCGCGCTCAGCGCGCAACTCGCTCACCAGTCGCTCCACGACCCCTTGACCGGTCTCGCCAATCGGGCGGTCTTCGAGGACCGGCTCACCCAGGCCCAGGCCCGCCTCGCGCGCCGTCCGGGCTTGGCCGCCGTGCTGCTCTTGGACCTCGACGACTTCAAGGCGGTGAACGACGCGCACGGACACGTCGTGAGTGACCACGTGATCGTCACGATCGCGCACCGTCTCGAGGAGGTGACCCGTTCCTCGGACACGCTCTGTCGCTTGAGCGGGGACGAGTTCCTCTACCTGGCCGAAGGGCTGACCAGCGAGGACGAAGCCGAACAGCTGGCGCTGCGCTTACTCGAGGTCTTCACCCAGCCCATTGCGGTCCCCGGAGCGCAACTCGAGGTGCACGCCAGCGCGGGGGTCGTGGTGTGGGACGGCGCGACCGAGGGGTTCCAACGGGTGATCCAGCACGCTGACTCGGCGATGTACGAGGCGAAGCGCCGCGGCAAGGGTCACTACTTCCTCTACACCCCCGACTTAGAGCAGCAGTCGGTGAGTCGCTTCGCCCTCGCTCAAGAGCTCCGTCACGCCCTGCACGCCGGCGAGCTCTCCATGTACTACCAGCCGATCTTGGACCTGGCGTCGGGCGAGGTGACCGGCTTCGAGGCGTTGATGCGCTGGCGCCACCCCGAGCGGGGATTCGTCCCGCCGAACGTCTTCATTCCCCTCGCCGAGCAGAGCGAACTCATCTTGGAGCTCGGCGCCTTCGCGTTGCGCGAGTCGGTGCGCGAGGCGAGTACCTGGCCGGCGATGGGGACGCTCGGGGCGCCCTTCGTCACCGTGAACCTCTCGTCGCGACAGTTTCACGATCCCGAACTCATCAAGTTGATCGCCGAATCGCTCGCCACCCACCACCTCGCGCCCGAGCGACTCGTCGTCGAGATCACCGAGAGCGTCACCCTCCTCGACGTCGCCGAGACGCTCAGCGTGCTCGAGCAGCTCCAGCGTCGCAACGTCGCGGTCGCCCTCGACGACTTTGGGACCGGCTACTCCTCGCTCTCCTACCTTGCGCTGCTGCGCCCGGCGATCTTGAAGATCGACCGCTCCTTCGTCAGCCCGCCCCAAAAGAGCGACCACAACGACACGCTCCTCCAGATGATCGTCTCGCTCGGACAACGCCTGCGGATGACCGTGCTCGCCGAAGGCGTCGAGACCGCGGAACAACTCGCTCGCCTTCAAGCGCTCGGGTGCGACCTCGCGCAGGGCTTCCTCTTCTCACCCGCCGTGGCGGCGCCCGAGGTGGCGCGAACCCGCGAACAGGTGCTGGGCTAGCTCGCGAAGTCCTCCGCGGGAATCACGTCGCCCGATTCGTGCAACAACGGATCGCGAGCGCGGAGATGACGAATGGCGAGCCAGCCAATCAGTCCAGCGACGAGACACGACGCCGCACCCACGCCGAGGCCGGTTCGTGCGCCGAAGGCGCTGGTGATCCACCCGATGAGTGGTCCACCGATGGGCGTCGATCCCATGAAGGCCACCGCCCACAGCGCCATGACGCGCCCACGCATCTGGGGGTCCGTGCCTAACTGCAGCGTCGAGTTCGCCATGGAGAGGAACGACACGCTGGCGAAGCCCACCATGGCCAACGCGATCAACTCAACGGCCAAGACGGGCGCGAGGGCCGCGAAGGTCATCACGACGCCGAAGATCAGCGCCGCGCGAATCATCGCTCGCACCCCGGTCTTGCCGCGCGCGGCGGTCCAGAGTCCACCGATGATGGCCCCGACGCCCATGGCCGCCATCAAGACGCCGTAGATGGTGGAACTCCCGTGAAAGACCGTGCCCGCCACGATGGGTAGCGTGACCTGGAACTCGTAGGCGAGCATGCCCACCAGCGCCATCATCACGAGGGGTATGGCGAGGGCGGGGGTGCGTGCGACGTAGCGCAGTCCCTCGCGGAGTTGTCCCTTCGCGCGAATCGTCGGCACACTCGGATGCAGTTGCGACTGGTCCATCGCCACGAGCGACGCCACCACCGCAATAAAGCTCGCGGCGTTCAGCGCGAAGCACCAGCCCTCACCCAGCGCCGCGATGATGATGCCGGCGACCGCCGGTCCCACGGCGCGCGCGACGTTGTTCATGGTCGAGTTCAAACTCACCGCGTTGCGCAGGTTGTCGGTGCCCACCATCTCGAGGACGAAGGCCTGGCGAGAAGGGTTCTCGAAGCAGTTATTGAGACCCAGCACGACGGCGAGCACGCACACGTCGAAGTAGTTCACGACGTGGGTCAAGGAGAGCACCGCCAAGATCGCGGCCTGCACGCCCATAAAGGACTGTAGGACGATCATCAGCCGGCGCTTGTCCACCCGGTCGGCGATGACCCCGCCGTAGGGGCCGAGCAGCAGCACCGGCAGGGTCTGGAGCGCCACGACGAATCCGATGTCGGTCGCCGAGTGCGTCAAGGTGAACACGAGCCAGGACTGCGCCGTGGTCTGCATCCACGTGCCCACCAGCGACGTGGTCTGACCGAAGAAGAACTTTCGGTAGTTGGGGTTCGAGAGTGAGGAGAAGGTTCGCTGGGCGACGGCGTGGACGTTCACTACTCGCGACTCCTCAGCGTCTCCACGAGGGCCTCCAACGTGGGCAGGACGTCGGTGAGCTCGCGGCGCTGGCGCGCGCTCAACTTCTCGAGGGCGAAGAGCAGGGCGTCGGTGCGCTCGTTCCTCATCTCTTGACAGAGCGCGCGACCCGCGTTCGTCGACTCGAGGTGCACGACGCGGGCGTCGGTGCCGTCGGGCGAGCGCGTGACCAGCTGGGCGTTTTCGAGGTGCGACACGATCCTCGACACCATCGTCGGGTTGAGTCCTTCGCTCGCCGCGAGTTCCGAGAGGCGTAGTGGCCCCCGTCGGGTGATCGTAAAGAGCACTTCGCGCTGGCTGGGGGAGAGGTTGCCGTCGGCGTGGGTCAGACGTAGGGAGCGACTCAGCCGAGCGACCGCCGCCCGGAGTCGATCGGCGACCTCGGCCGCCGCGCCGATGGTCGCGGGGTTCGGGGCGGGGCTTTTCACCACTCCAGTCTAGCGTTAGTTGCTTGCCGGCAGGCAACTAATGTGACCGACCCGGCGAGCGCGACGTCAACTCCGTCGAGGAGTCGTCGCCGTCAGAAGGTGGAGGGAAGCAGCACCGCGGTGCTCCAGGCGATCTGGCGATTGCCCTGGTTCATCGGGGCCTCGACGATCCCGGAATCGGGCGTCAGCGGACTGTTGTCGACNNCGCCCGGGATCACGAGGTAGCTCAGGATCTTCTCGACTCGACTGATCCCGAGGCCCAGGATGGTCGTGTACGCGGCCTTCTCCGAGTTGGCGCTCGGTAGGGGAAACGACTGACCGCTGAGCGTGTGGGCGAAGTCGACCCACTCCTCATCGTCCGGCTGGAAGAACGTCGCGCGGCGAGTGCCGTCGGCCAGGATCGACAGGGGCCCAGTCGGGTCGGCGGCCAGCACGTCGTTCACGAGCAGCGCGGTGATGTGATAGTCGAACTCGTTGATGTCGAATGCTCCGTCGTTCTCTTCCCCACCGGGCGCGAGTTCCGCGACGATTGACGTCGTCCCGTTGGTGCTCGTGTTGATGGGTGTCGGCGCCGGGAGTGACGGGGGAAAGCTTGGGAACGTCGGTGCGGTGGGGAAGGTCGGGAACGTAGGGAACGTAGGAAACGTCGGCGACGATGGAAACGTGAAGGTGAACCCCGAGGACGAGCCCGCGCTCTGCGTGGAGCTGGCGCCGGCCGGGCTAGCCGCGGTCGTGACGGCGAGGGCGCCGACGAGCAGGCTCGTCACCACCAGGGCTCCACGAGAGAGTCGAAAGTGTCGCATCGGACGAACCTCCTGATCGGTACCGGGGCACGGTCTGGCCCATCGTCTCTTCCGTGAGGGAGCGTCGCGTGGTTGCACCATTTGAGGCGCTCCGTCAACGCTGGGTCAGGCCAGCCTCGTTGTGGCGGAGGGAGTGGGATTTGA
>PLER01000004.1 GCA_003136495.1 Acidimicrobiaceae bacterium | reverse complement strand
GCCTATCGTCGCGACAGCCAATGGACGAGACGACACAACCTCTCAGTGAACGGTAAGACTGACGGCATCACGGTGTCCGACCTCGAGGCGGTAGGGGAGCGTCGGTTGGTCCCGGGCTATCGCCGCGTCATTCGCGAAGTACGCGCCGCCGTGGAAGCGTGGCCGACGTTCGCCGAGACTGCTGAGGTAGACGCCGAATCGACTGCAGCAGTCGCGAGCGACATCGAGGAACTGCGTCCCCTCTGACCGCCGTGAGAGGTCGAGATTGGTCGTTTACTGGGGGCATGGATGAGTTATACTTCACGGTATGACTTATCGAGTGGGCCCCAAAGGGCAGGTCGTGATTCCAAAATCGATGCGCGACCGACTGGGGATTTCCCCTGGTGATGAGGTAGATGTATCGCTCGACGGCACCACCATACGGGTTGAGCCAGTCCGGGAACCACTTGTGCTTCGCGGAACCTTGGCGGGCCAGGGTTTGCTGTCGGAGCTCGAGGCTGACCACCGAGCGGAACGCGACCGGTGACCGATTGTCTCGATTCGTGGGCTGTACTCGCTTGGCTTGAGGGAGTGGAGCCCGCGGCCAGTCGCGTACAGGACGCTCTCGCGAACCACCCCGTAATGAGTTGGATCAACGTTGGTGAGGTCGCGTACGTACTCGAACGACGTGCTGGCGTCGACCGCTCGCGCGAAGTCGTGCGCGAACTGCGCCGGTTACTGAATCTTGACCTTCCCACCGAAGAGCGAGTGATCGAAGCCGCCCGTGTGAAGGCGGGACACCGAATGGCGTACGCCGACGCATTCGCGGTGGCAACTGCTCTTGCTCACGGTGCCAATCTTCTCACTGGCGATCCGGAAATCTTGCGGGGAGATAAGTCTTGGTCAGTAGTCGACCTTCGCTCGTGAAGAACGACCTCAGCCAGCAAAGCTGAGGTCGTTTGATCGTTCGGTCGTCGCGAGCGCCGGGAGTGTCCACCGTGTCTCGACAGATGGCACGATATGTCGATGGCAGGGAACGAAATCTTGGTGTGCCGGTCAGCGGCTCGCTCTGCGCGGTGGACATGATTGGTGACCGTTGGGGTGTATCCCTCGAAGACACGAGTCGCCGATACCCCTGCGATGAGATCGTGCCGGATCCGGCCTTGCAAGCGTGGAGGGGTGTCTCGGTGCGCGCCGAGCCCGAGCAAGTGTGGTTGTGGGTCAAACAGATCCGAGTGGCGCCGTACTCGTACGACTGGATCGACAACTTCGGTCGCCGGTCACCGCAGCGGCTCTCACATCTTCCCGATCCCGTTCCCGGAGATCCATTTACGGTGGCGATGGGCGGGCGCAGTTACGGCCGCATCCTGTCGGTCACGTCCGGTGAACAACTCACTGCGCGAATCATGGGTGCTGTTATGTCCTACGTGGTCGTTCCCGCGGGTTCAACCACTCGGCTTCTCCTCAAGGTCGTCATGTCTCAAGGGCGTTTGATAGCGCCGTTCGTCTCAGTAGGAGACCTGGTGATGGCCCGACGTCAGTTGCTGAATCTGGCTCGACTGGCTGAGCGGACTGCAGGGAGCTAATGCGCTACGTAGCGTTCCTGCGCGGTATCAACGTCGGTGGTCGCACGATACCGATGGCGGCTCTCCGCGAGTGCTGTGAAGAGATGGGTCTCGACGACGTGTCGACCGTTCTGCAGTCGGGCAACGTCCTCTTTCGTAGTGCCAAGGGCGCCGTGGCGCTCAAGTCGACGATGGAAGCGGGCCTTCGTGAACGGTTTGACTACCCAGCCCGCGTGCAGATCTACCCGCTCGCGACGTTGCAGCAAATTGTCGACGCTTCACCCTTCTTCGAGAGTGACCCTCTCACGCACAGCTACGTCGTCTTCTTCGAGAAGGGGTTGGAAAAACAGTTGATGGCGGAAGTAGGGGACGGGGACAACGACGGTGATCGTCTGGAACTCGGCGAGGGCGTCATCTACTGGCGGGTCCCGAAGGGAAGCACGTTGCAGAGCGGCTTCGCCAAACAACTCACCAAAGCTCGCTACAAGGACTTTCACACCAATCGCAACATCAACACACTTCGAAAGGTGCTCGCGTAATTCATCGTCAGGAACCTCGCATGATCTCCCCACTGTCGTTTCGGAGCGTGGGATCGCTTTGCCAGGTCCGAACAGTCAGACGATATCGAGAGCGACAGCGGTTACTAAGGGCGAAAATGTCAGGGCCGAAGAAACGACTCGACGGTCATTGCGTCCATCGTCGGCTACACCGTGGAGCGATGGTTCGAAGGCCACGGATTGCTCGTGGCTACGACGGGATCGACCAGCGCCGCTAGTGAAGCAGGCTCGCGACGACGTTGATAACGAGGCCGAAAATCACTGCGCCGAAGAGATACGAGATCAGGGCATGGCGGAAGACGCCGTCGCGTCGAGAGACGAATCTCATCGGCCGGCCCTCAACGAGATGAAGGGTAGATGGAAGTGGCCGATCTCGGGCATGGGGTGGTACAAGAAGACCAAGAAGGAGTTCGCCGCCCTGGGAGAGGACTGAATACTTAGACGACTCGTTACGTCACGGTCGGACCCGTCGCACGTATCACTTTGGATTGGCCGAGGAAACGGCCGTCCCAGTCTTACGTCCCGGAGGCTGCCTTTGCCGTGAAGGGGAGTTTCGAGTGTTTCGCTTCGACGGGCAGACAGACGTGGAGGCCCACGCTGACCGTATATACGGCTGCGTCAGTGGTGACCGTCCCGGTAGCGCCGCCGGCGGCGATGTTGAAGGCGAGCACGTTCGTGCCGGCGGCGTTGTCGACGTTGATCTGAACGGACTTGTTGGCGAGCGTCGTAATGTTGCCCGGCGCAGCGCTCGAGCCGACGAAGGCATTGTCGAAGATGGTTCGGCTGAGGTTTGCGTTGAAGAACTTGTTTCCGTCCACGTCGCAGATGTACTTCTTGGCGATCCATTTCACGGTGGCTGAGCCGGTGGGCTTGGAGTAGATCACGGAGTAGAAGTTGTTGCAGTAGTCACCGGTGAGGCTCCACGTAAGCGAACTGGCGTTGTCGCGCAGCAGTGGCGCTCGCAGGCTGCTGGAGGCGGCGCTCGAATCGGCGGCACAAGACGTGAAGTCTTGACCGACGGTGGCCTTGGTGACGTCGACGTCGATGCTGTCAGGTGTGAAGGTCACGTCAGGTGCGGAGGGGGTAATGGTGTAGTGACCAGGAGCCACAGGAAGCGTCCACTTGCCATCGGTGTCGGTCTTCGTCGATGCCGAGGTCGGGCCATCGACGGCGACGGTGGCGTCGTAGAGCGGTGCAGATCCCGTGGAGCATGACGCGCCGCCGGAACAGCCAAAGACAATCGTACCTGAGAGGTCGACACCCGCTCGTACCGCCTTAAAGGGACCGCGATCGTTATCGGTCTCATCCACGGGCTTGCCGTCGTCCCATCCCTGCAGTCCGGTGAGTCGAATGATCATCACGTTGCCGCTCACCGTCCCCGCGTAATAGAACTGCGTCCCGTGTTCGTCGACGACCGTCCCGGCGTACTGCCCCGTGAAGGTGAAGGAGTCACCCGTGACCTGGCCGTCGACGATTTCGAGTGACGACGCGACGCCGTCGGCCTGCACGACGCCGCCGAAGGTGCCGGTCGTGACGTTTTCGCCCGAGATGGCGATGGTGCCGTTCTCCGCGCCGCCGACCCTCCATTTCCCGTCGAGGTTCTGGTTTTTCGCAGTCGCGAGCGCGGGGGTCGTGGAGATGAGGATGATCGTCGCCACTAACAGCACCGCCGCCAGGACGGTAGCAAAGGTTCGATAGCCTGAGGCCGATTCAGCGCGAGTGGAAACAGATGTGTTCTGCACGAAGCTCCCTGTGTGCCTCCCGTGCGGGAGTCCTTCGAGAGTAATCCAGCCCCATCGCGTGGAATGGTCACGACCATTCCGTGAGTGGTTCGCGTTGCGACACTGCGTTGCGCGGACGTCGTCGCGTTCCACTACTATCGTCGCAACTTGCCAGCCAGACTCCTTGAGAGTACGGTCAGGCAGGACGTATCTCATTGGGAAGGGGCACCCAGGTGGTTCGAAGGAACATCAGTGAGGTGCCGGGTGCGTAAGCGCAACGTGTCCGCCAGCACGGTGTTGCGCCTGTCGGTCGTGGCCGTCGTGGTCAGCGCGGTCGCCGTTACGGCGTTGCGTCAGAGTCCCCAGGTCATCGGCTTAGCGTCCTCCGATAGTGCCCTTACGAACATCGGCCCCACGCACCAGCGTTCGGTCTCGTTCCTCGTCCTCTTGCACACGGCAACCAAACCGACGTGCCTCGAGCAGTGGGGGAGCAACGCCGGTCTCTCGGTGAAGTGGACGCCGGGCCAACGCTGGGCCAGCATCTCGGGCGCGCCGAGCGCCGTCGATCACAGTTTTCACGTCACAATCGACAACTTCCGCGCCGTAAATGGAAAAATCTCCTTTGGCGCGACGCACGAGGCGGCCGTCCCGAGCGGTGTGTGCGGCGAGGTTCAGGGCGTAGGGACCATTCACTCCTTCGTTAAGCCGCTCAATGCCGGCGTCCCGCAGGGAGGCTTGAGTGCCGTCAACCTCCGCACCGCCTACGACGCCCAGCCCTTGACCGCCAATGGCATCACCGGCAAGGGCGAGACCGTCGTGTTCATGGAAAGCGGCGGTTGGTTACCGAGTGACTTCGATACCTTCGCGAGGATCGAGAAGCTGCCGCCCTTCAAGGTCGTCGAGATGGGCAGGAACACCGGTTTCGATGACGAGACGACGATGGACATCGAAACGGTCCACGAGATCGCGCCCCAGGCCCAACTCGTTTACCTCAATCTCGACGCGATCAGTCACGCGACCTCCGACGCCGACCTCTTCGCCCAGGCGTTCCTGGCTGCCGAGCAGCGTTTCCCGGGATCGATCATGAGTCTGAGTCTCGGGGAGTGCGAAACCAATACGTCGGCCTTCAACTCCTCCGACCTTGAAGCGTTGAACTCGACGGTGCTGTCCATCGAAGCCAAGGGCTCGACGGTGTTCGCGTCCAGCGGCGACTCGGGCGGCCTCGACTGCACGCCGAACGCCGACGACGGCCAAGTACCCCAGAGCTCCTTCGTAGGTGTCTTGGTGCCGGCGGTGCTTCCCGCGGTCACGGGAACGGGCGGGACCGCGCTGACCACTGACTCGGCGGGTAACTACATCGGCGAGAC
>PLER01000130.1 GCA_003136495.1 Acidimicrobiaceae bacterium | reverse complement strand
GATGGGCCAACGCGTCGATCGTCAGGTCCGCACGAAGTCCCGGACCGGCGCTCTTACCGGGTGCGCCCGCGCGCACGCGCACGACCACGCGCTCGTCGCCGCGAAGAACGATGAGGTCCCGTCGACCCCGCAACGTGGTGCGCGCGGTCGCGACGTCGTAGAACGCGTCGCTCGCCGCGACCGACCAGGGATAGGTGAGGCCGTCGGCGGCTTCCGAGAGTTCGGTCGCCCAGGCGGCGGCCTCGGCGCCGATCAGTCCGAGCGTGGAGGGCGCACTCTGGGCCAGAAAACTGGCCAGCGACCCTGCTCGCGCACGACCGTCGAGCACGCGCAACAACTGCTCGCTCACCTCTTCATCGACGGCCGCGACGCTGGAGAGCTCGTGATTGGCCAGTTGACGACGCAGGGCGGCGTTGCCGAGCGCCCGACGAGCGGTAGCCGGCGACCAACGAAACGGTCCCGACGGCGCGCCCGCGCGCTCGACCATCCACGCGTCGAGGCGACGATGGTGCTCACTGGCCACCGCGCGAAAACGGGCGCTGAGCGACCGTCGGTGATCGTCGGTGAGCGTCACGAGCTGCGACGGTGCTTCTTCGACGAGTCGATTCAATACGTGGCGCGACGCGCGGCGGTGGGAGAGGGCCGTCACGACGCCGCCGTCCACGAGGCAATGACGTCGAGCACATCGTCGACCGACCGGTTGAGTAGCTCGTTGTCCACGTCGCAACTCCAGAGCTCTCCGGTCGCGGTCGAGAAGGCCGAGGACCGCAGCGGCACCACACCGGTGCGCAGCGTCTGGACGAGCGCGTGGTAGCGCAGGGCACGTTCCTCGCCGACCCCGAGCGTCGAAGTGGTGACGTCGAGCAACGCCACCGACGCCCGCTCGCTCGTCGTCGTGCCCACCATCAAGTCGACGACGTCGCGCAACACCACGTTCCCGCCGGCCAGGCGCTGGTGCGCGCGTTGGGCCGTGCGCGGCATCCACTTCGTCGGGATCGATCCGAGCGAGCGCTTCAGGGTGACGCAGTGGGCTTCGACCTCGCTGCGCAGCAACGCGGCGTCCTCGTCGCTGAGATGTTCCAGCGAGTCGGTGAGCTCGCTCGTCCCAACCTCGGCCCGCCACGCGACGAAGGCCTCGTCGAAGGCGTGATCGACGGCGAATCCGACGCTCATCAGCCGCAGCGCTTGGACGATCAAGATCCCCCGCACGCGAGCGAGCGGCGAGGTGGAGGGCGTCTCGACGCGATCACCGCGACGCAGCGACGAGGCGCGCACGACGAGGGGCGCGTCGCGCAGCGCCGGTCCTAAGAGTTCGTAGAGTGCGTCTTCGAGGGTCGCGCGAAGGCCCGCGGCGGCGGTGGTGTTGGCCATCGGTCGAATCCGCCGCTCCCCGCGCATCGCCTCCAGCACGCTGGTGGGCGAGGCGACGAGCAGTGAAGTCATGGGACGAGTTTGGCGCGACCCTGTGACACGCCCTAGGTTGACATCGTGTTCATCGCCGTGTTCTCCGTGTTCGTCGTCGCGGTCATCGTGCTCTGCGTGTTGACCATTCGATGGGCCATCATGCGGGACCGCCAGCGACGCGCGAGCGACGTGACGAAGGATTAGTCCTTCAGTCGCTCGTTCAACTCTCGCACCGCTCGGTCCAGGTCGGCGATGGCGTGCTCGATGACCGTGAGACGGTCCTTCAGGGACTCCTCGACCCGTTTGTCCACCCGCTTGTCGACCTGACCACTGAGTCGCGAATCGAGGCTGGCCACGAGGGGGTCGGCCATCTGTTTGAGGCGAGCGAGAATGTCCTGGACCTTGGGTGCCTCAGCGTCGCTTGTCGCGTCGTCGTCGCTCATGCGCCCAGGCTACCGATTCGCCTCAACCCAGCGGCGGCGCGCAGTAGACCCCGGGGTTGAACTGGAGGGTGTTGAACTGCCCGTTCCAGGGCGGGTTGAGCAACGTCGCGGCCTCGCTCTCGAGCGTCGAGGCGGGTGTACACGTCGCTCCGAAGGAGATGTAGCCGCGCACGTTGCTCCCACTCGCGCCCGCCACCTGCGTCGGTCCCGAACCGCTGAAGGCGAGCGCCATGAAGACCGGCATCGTCAAGGAACTGAGTTGGTAGTTGCGATACTCGGACTGCTCGGTGTAGACGCCCGCGTTGAGTGACGGGTCGACCGAATCGATGCCCTGTTGCCAGCCACTGAGCATGGAGCTCCAGTACGTGGCGTACTTCGCCAACGTCGCGGGCGAGGCGCCGCCGGGCGCGTCCAGGCCCGAGTGGTTGTCGGGGTACCCCTCGGGATCGAGGATCACCCAGTCCGGCTTCAGCCCCACCCCGAGTCCGCGGTAGGTGTCGATCTGCGTGGCGACCCACTCGCCCGCCGCGTACCCGTGGGCGTAGTAGGTCGACGTCGTCTGGGGCTCACTGGCGAGGGGACCACTCACGGTCCAAAAGGACAGCCAGGTCACGCGTTTGTGCGAGTTTTGGATCGCCTGACCGAGCAAGAAGTCCGGTGACTGGGCGACGTTGGTCGTCCCGGTGAAGCCGACCCACGGCGCGCTGCGCGTACCGAGTCCTCCGGTCTCGGAGATGATCGGCCACCCGCTCGTGATCGCCGTCGACCACTTGGCACTGGGGATCGCGTAGACGCCCACGCCCTCGGGGGGCGGGGACGCGAGTCCCGCGGCGTAGAGCGTCAACTGACCACCGAGGGTGAGACCAGCGACGATGTTGGCGACGGTGCGCGCGTCGCTCCCGGCGGTCACCGAGACGTTGGTGGCGCTCCACGTGTTCGTGCCCGCCGGACTCGAGAGGACGAAGAGGTCACCCCAGTTCGCGGCCTGTCCCGCGATCGCGACCTCGGAGGGCGTCACCTCGACGGCTAATTGACCGGTGAGTGGTGGTGCGCCCGACGCCAGGGTCGTCACGTTCTCCACGCTCCAACTCCCGAAGTCGACGACCTTGGCGTGGGAGGTGATCGCGGGCGTGGCGCTGACGTAGAACGAGGAGTAGAGCTCGACGCTCCCGGCCGTGGTCAGTCCGACGAGGTCGATGGCCGACGTGCTGATGCCCAGCGCGAGGGGACCCGAGAGCCGGGGCGTGCCGGTAGCGGTCGTTAGGTTCTCACTCGTCCACGAGTCGATCGACGCGCCAGAGTTTGAAAAGACGACGAGGTCGCCGTTGGCCAGGGTCGTCGCGAATCCCGGGGTCAACCCTGGCAGCACCTGTGGATCGGAGGCGAAGCCCGTCGAGGTCACTGGCGGCGTCGTGGTCGTGGTCGTTGTCGTNNGGTGGTCGTGGTCGTCGTGGTGGGTGAGGCGAGGGCCGTCGGACCACTCACCCCGCCGACGCTCGTCACGGTCACCGCGTTCTCTCCGTAGACGGGTATCGGGTCGCCCGGCTCCCAGGCGATGGTGAGCACCTCGATGGCCTGAGTGGCGGTGCGGTAGGCGACCGTCGCGGTCGTGCCCGAGACCGAGATACTCGGGAGTCCCACCGACGCGGTGACGCCCGTCAACGCGGAGAGGTTGGTCGTCACGAAGGGGCGCCACGGCGTGCCGAAGTGCAGACGCGCCCAGAGCTTCGTGTCCGGTTCGTTCGCGCTCAGCAGCTCCACGTTGTCGTTGGTGTCGACGTAGAGGAGATCGACGTTGCCGAGCGGGTCGAAGAAGGGGATCGGATCGTCCGCGGGCGTGGGCACGTCGTTGCCCTTGGTGAGGTCGCTCCACTGCGCGGTGCCGGTGGAGCTCTGAGTGAAGGTGGCGAGGTCGTCGNNTCGTGGTCCGGTACGCCAGGACACCTTCGGTCGCGCTCGTCGCGCCGTGGGGACCGCCGAGCATGGAGGTGGCGTTGAGTTGACTCTGAAGCGACACCGCGTTCCACGGCAGGGGCTCCACGCCGGTGTTGACGAACTGGTAGAGGGGGAGTCCCGTCGGGGCGACCGAGGTCACNNTGGCGATCAGCGCACTACGTCGAAACTTCAATCGTGTCCTCACGTGGGCGCGGTCCACATCGACGCGGACCCTCACCAGATAAAAGTTTAGGGTCGCTCCCTCACAAATCCTGGGTCAGTGACTCAGAACTCGCTGATTACTACGAACGCGTTACGACCACTCGTGAAGTCGATGACGCCGACGCGCCCACCGTGTTCAGCGCACGCACGTACACCCGATAAGCATGTCGCTTGGCCAGCGTGGTCACCACTATTGTGGCGGACCCTCTCTTAAAGGCCGCCCACGTGGCGCCGCCGTTGATCGAATACTGGTACGCGGTGATGGCACTCCCGCCGTTCGAGGCGGGGGCCCGCACCACGAGGGTGAATCCGCCCACGCGCGGCACGAGGCTCCTGATGGTTGGCGCGCCCGGTATCGTGCTCGCGGCCACGAGGGCGTAGGTGATGGTCGTTGAGTAGATCGGGGCGTTGGCGATGCTCAGTGCCACGTTGACGGCTTGGGCGAGTGAGGAACCGACCGTGAAGGAGACGACGCCACTGGCGTTGCTCGTGACGGTCGTGGCCGCGGTACCGGCGCTCTGGGTGCTGGCGACGCCGTCGATGCTGAGCACGCCACTCGGGGCAACGGCGCTGACTTCGATGGACGTGTTGGCGAGCGGCGCACCGTTCGCGTTGCGCAGCGTCGCGCTGATGGTGGGGCCGGCCGTCGCGACGACGCCGGTCGCGCTCGAGATGGCGAAGGAACTCCTCGTCGCGGAGAACGCCGCGGGACAGAGACCGCTCAAGAACGCGGTGCCGTTGGGACTGCCGAGTCCCGACGCCATGTCGTAGCCCACGCCCGCGGAGTAGACGCCCACGCCGAAGAGATCGTTGTTCCCGCTCGTGACGTCGACGTAGCCGGTGGAGGCCATGGCGTAGAGCGCGGGGTTGACGAAACCCAGTCGCGCGATGCCGCAGGCTTGGGCACCGACGGCGAGCAGCGAGCTCACGAGCGGCGCGCCGATCGAGGTGCCGCCGATCGCTCCCCACCCACCCGAGCACGAGTGCTGACAGAACCCGGTGCCGGTGCCGGTGAAGTATTGGATGAAGCCCGTGGAGGGGTCGCCCATGACCGACACGTCGGGCACCATACGCATCGTCTGGGTGGCGGTGTTGATCCCGGGTGCGACCTGCCAGACGGGGCGCGACCAGGTGGTCGAGACGCCGCCGCCGCTGGCGCCGCAGTCCTGTGAGGTGCAGTCGTCGTTCCACACCGACTCGGTGAGCGGACTGATGTCAGTAACGGCGAGTCCCCCCACGCCGGTGACGTAAGGCTGGGACGCGGGGTCGTCGACGGCCGCGGTCGAGGTGGACGCACCCGAGACGCCTTCGCAGTCGGAACTGCCCTCGTCGCCCGCGGCCGCGACGACGGTCTGACCTTGGGCGGCCATCTCTTCGAAGATGGGTTGTTCGACCTGGGCACTCCCGTCGGTCTGGGACTCACAGATGCCCCACGAGGTCGTGATGATGGTCGCGGTGTCCTGGCTGGCGAACTCGGAGTAGATGTCGGTCGGTCCGGCGCCTGACTGCGTGCCCTGGTACACGTCGAGGACGGCGCCCGGCGCTAAGGCCGCGGTCTCTTCGACGTCGAGCGTGGCCTCGTCGGGCGCGTCACCCGCGTTGTCGCTCGAACTCGGTCCGCCATCGACGTTGCTCGTGTTGATGGTGGGCGTGAGCGCGTAGCACGAGAGATACGTTTGGACGTCGCTGGTGTTGAAGGACGAGAGCTCGTAGATGCCGATCGTCTGTCCGACACCGGTGTCGCCCGCGGCCCAGGCGGTGTTGAGTCCGTAGAGCTCGCCTTGTTGTTGGACGGTGTAGCCGCCGACGCTGTTGGGCGTCGTGCCAGTGGAGCTGCCCGCCGAGACGCACGTGCCGGCGGTGGCGACGTGCGTGGTGACGTGCGACGAGCGCTGGAGGTCCGTCGTTTCGGGCTCCACGTTCGAAAGACCCGCCACCGCGGTGACGTCCTTCGCGAGCGCCGCGGGCAATGACGCGCGCGAGGTGAAGTGTGCGTCGAGGGTGCTGCGCGCTATTCGCACGGTTTCGACCGACGCGTCAAAGGCGTGAGCGATCTGCGTCGTCGTCCCCGCCACGTGCAACACGTTGTGACCGGCGCTGAGGGCGCCGACCTCGAGACCGAATCCCGTGAAGTAGGCGCGCACCGCCGCCACGCTCGCCGCGGTCGCGCCGTAGCGCGCCGCGTACTGCGAGGGGGTCAAGTAGCGGTGGTAGTTCGGCGACGCGGGATTGGAGAGACTCGTGATGTAGGCGGTGAGCTCACTCGAGTGTCGCTGGGCCAAGGCGAGGTCGAAACTGGTGGAGATGACTTTGTTGACGACGGCGTCCGTGGTCGCCACGGGCGAGAGGCCCGCGACACTGACGCGCGGCGCGCTCGCGCTCGCCGTCAGCGTGGTCGCCGGAATGGCAATCGCGCAGAGCGAGGCGGCGAGCAAGAGTCGACGCCCGCGAGCGCGTGTTCGAACCCGAGTTCCGGCGGCGGCCATGCGCCCAGCCTAGAGACGAGGTCGCCGCGCGAGCGGGGCAACCTCTTTACTTGTCACAGAGTTGTTAAGCAGCAGCGAGGAAACCCGCCCTTAAACGTTGTAGCCAGCTCGCCGGTAGCGCGCCGTGAGGTCCCCGCACTCCGCGCACACTGATTCGGGGATGACCCCGGCGCGGATGAGCCAACCAAAGACGGTGCACCCGCTACAGAATCCGAGGAATCCTTCGAGCGAGGCCGCAAAAATCAGCGGCAACAAGATCCACCGCGCGTCCAGCCACCCTGCGGTGAGCCAGGTGACCAGGGTGGCCGTGGCGAAGGTGAGCCCCATCGCTTGGGCGAAACGCTTGGGGGGACCCGGGACGGACTTTTCCCAGGACCCGAGCCGCGGAGCGCTCACGTGGACGGCGAACCAGCCCAGCGGCGAGATCTTCGGACCGGCGGCGACTCGCGCGGCGAAGCCGTAGGTGAGAGGGATCAGTATCCACGCCCACCCGGTGACGAACGCCACGACGGACATGGCCACGACGCCGAGGGCCACGCTACGCGCGGCCGCGTCGTTGACGGGATTGGGGAAGGAGAAGAACCGCCTCACTCCACCTACTTTATAGAAAAACTCAACATTCCGCTACGTCCCGATGGCGAGCTTGACCGTGGTCGCTATACCGATGGCGATCACCACGATGCGCACGACCGTCGGCGACAGCCGCACGATGAGGAGCGCCCCGAGCCACCCTCCCACGAGAGTGCCCAGGAGCAGGGCGAGCACGTCCGTGACGGCGAGGTGTCCGTGCACCAGAAAGATCAACGCCGCGACGAGGTTGATGATCAGTGAGAGCGCATTGCGGAGTCCTTGGAGTTCGTGGATCTCCAAGGGCAGCGCGAGGGCCATCACCGCGAGCATCAAGATACCGAGTCCCGCGCCGAAGTAACCGCCGTAGATCGAGACCGCGAAGATACCAACGAAGAGCGCCCACCGGCGCGCGGCGTGGTCGTGTTCGAGGTTCGTCAGCGACCGGGTGATGAGCGGCGAGAGGGCGAAGAGCGCGGTGCCCGCACCGATCAACCACGGCACCACCAGTCGAAAGGTCGAGGGTGATCCNNCGGTGCGGGCGCAGTTGCGCGCGAAAGACGCGCAGTGATCCGAGGTAACTCGGTACCACGCCCACGGTCGTCGAGAGGTTCGCCTGAAGGGCCGGCACGCCGAGCGCGAGCAACGTCGGAAAGGTGATGAAGGTGCCACCACCCGCCACGCCGTTCGCGATACCCGCCGCGACGCCGGCGACGAGCACGACGAGAAGTCGCCATCCCACGGGCAAAGTGGCGACAAGCATGCTCGCTAGCCTAGGTAACGATGGACTTTCCCCAAATGAGCGCGCGGAATCCGCCAGTTGGTGCACGT
>PLER01000043.1 GCA_003136495.1 Acidimicrobiaceae bacterium | reverse complement strand
GAAGCGACGCGCACCGCGGGCTTTGGCGCCGAGGTGAAGCGGCGCATCATGCTCGGGACCTACGCGCTCTCGGCGGGCTACTACGACGCCTACTACGGCCAGGCGTTAAAGGTCCGCACGCAGATGATCGAGGCGTTCCGTCGGGCCTACCTCAATGCGGACGTCCTCCTCGGCGCGACGGCACCCTCGGTGGCCTTCGCCTTCGGCGAGAAGACGGCGAACCCCTTGACCATGTACCTCTCGGACGTCTTCACCATCCCCACCAACTTGGCGGGCGACCCCGCGATCTCGGTGCCCTTCGGCAGCGGCGCGGGCGGGCTGCCCGTCGGGGTGCAACTGCTCGGACCGGGACGCAGTGAGGCGCAACTCTTCGCGGCCGCGCGCGTGCTCGAAGTCGCCAACGGGGTCGCGTGATGCTGCCCGCGGGATGGGAGATGGTGATCGGTCTCGAGGTGCACACCGAGCTCAAGACCACGACCAAGATGTTCTGCGGGTGCGCCAACGCCTTCGGCGCCGAACCCAACACCAACATCTGCCCGGTCTGCCTCGGCTTACCGGGATCGCTCCCGGTGCTCAACGTGCGTGCGGTCGACCTCGCGATGGCCATCGGCCTGGCGCTGCATTCGACCATCGCGCCCTCCACCTTTCACCGCAAGAACTACTTCTACCCCGACATGCCCAAGGACTTTCAGATCAGCCAGTACGACCTGCCCATCAACAAGGGCGGCTACCTCGATCTGCCCGACGGCTCGCGCGTCTCGATCGAACGCGCGCACTTAGAAGAAGACACCGGTAAGTCGACCCACCTCGGGGGGAGCGGCCGACTGCAAGGGGCCGACCACTCACTCGTCGACTACAACCGTTCCGGCGTGCCGCTGGTGGAGATCGTGTCGGGTCCCGATATGCACAGCGCCGTCCAAGCTCGCGCCTACGCCGCCGCACTTCGCGGCATCCTGATTGCCACTGGTGCGTCGGATGGTCGCATGGAAGAGGGTTCGATGCGCATGGACGCCAACGTCTCGGTTCGTCGTGTGGGCGAGGGGCTCGGCACGCGTTGTGAGATCAAGAACCTCAACTCATTACGCAGCTTGCAGCGGGCCATCGACTTCGAGGCCGATCGACAGGTGAGCCTGATCGAGGGCGGTGGCGTCGTGCGACAAGAGACCCGACACTGGGACGAACTACGCGGCGAGACCTCGACCATGCGGGTCAAGGAAGAAGCCGAGGACTATCGCTACTTCCGCGAACCCGACCTCGTGGACCTCGCGCCCGACGCCGCCTGGCAAGCACGCATTGCCGCATCGCTCGGCGCCATGCCCGCCGAGCGTCGCGCGATCCTGCTCGCCCGACTGATCGAACCGAGCGCTGCGCAGCTCGACGCCCTCGACGTCGTCGTCGACCTCGGCTTCGACGAGTTGGTACTCGGCGCCATCGACGCGAACGTCGACCCGGCCCTCGCGCTCGCGCGCGCGGCGAACGAGCTGGCGGCGTCGAGCGAGCGGGTGGGCGCGCTCGCGCCGGGTTCCTTCGTCGAGACGCTCCTCATGGAACAAGCTGGGGAACTTTCGGCGACGCAAGCGAAGGCCGTGTTGTTGGAGGTGCTCGAGCACGGCGAGAGTCCCCGAGCGGTGGCCGCGGCCAAGGGCTACAAGCAACTCTCCCCGGACTCCCTCGAGGCGATCGTCGGCGAACTCATCGAAGCGTTCCCCGAGGAGTGGACGCGCTACCAGGAGGGTGATGAGAAACTCGCCCAGTTCTTCATCGGCCAAGTGATGCAGCGCACCCGCGGCCAGGCGAACGGCAAGGCCGTCGTCGCCGAGCTTCGCGCCCGTCGCTAGTTCGTCGCCACCGAACTCGCGGCGTCCGTCGGTTCTTCTTGGCGCCCCCGGCGAAGTCCGAACGCGCCCACGAGGGCGGCGGCGACCATGACCGCCGACATCAACAAGAACACCGTCTTGGTGGACTGGGCGAAGTCNNATGGCGGCGCGTCGCGCGGGGACGCCCATCGTGCGCAGTGACGACGTGACCTCGGCGCGCATGCGCGAGACGAGCACCGTCCCGAGAATGGCGAACCCCAGACTGGCCGAGTAGTTCCTCACCGTTTGGGTGATGCCCGTCGCCTCGCCGTAGGAGAGTCTCGACGCACGATTGACCGCGTCGGTGCTGGCCGGACCGAGCATCATGCCCATGCCCGCACCGGCGAGGATGATGTACCACTGCTGGGCCGCGAAGCTGAGGCCCGTGACGTGTTGCGCCCACAGGTAAAAGCCCACCGCGGCGATCACGCAGCCCGCGACGACGGGACGTTTCGCTCCGGAGTGATCCAACATCCGACCACCGACCTGCGCGGCGACCGCGAAACCGATGAAGAAGAACAACAAGAACAGCCCCGCGCCCGACGCGCTGCGGCCGAGGGAGATCTGCGCGTACTCACTGGCGAAGAAGAACACCGGCACGAAGGAGATCATCGCCACCGCGAGGACCAGATTCTCGATGAGGAACGGTCGGATCCGAAAGATGTCGACGCGCATCAACGGTGACGCCGTGTGGAGTTCTACGAAGTAGAACACCACGAGCACGGCGAGGCCGGCCGCGATGCACAGGGCAATCGCCGGGTTCGACCAGCCCCAGATGGTGGACTGTTGAAACCCGAAGACGCTCAGCGCGACGCCCACCCCAATGAGGACCGCCCCGCGGTAGTCCATGCGTGCTCGCTGGTGTTCGGACACGGGCTTAGCGACCACGATCAAGACCAGCGCGACGAGCGCCACGGGGATATTCACCCAGAAGATCGCCCGCCACGTCCACTGGGTGAGGTACCCACCAAGGATCGGTCCGATCGCGGTGAGGCCCCCGGCGATGCCGAAAAAGATCGCCAACGCCTTGCCCCGCTCGCGAAGGGGAAAGGTCTGGACCACCAGAGCGAGGGCCGCGGGAAACATGATGGCGCCGCCCGCTCCCTGGACGACCCGGAAGGTCACGATCCACGCCTCGGCGAGGCCGCCGTGAGGGGTGAGGCCGCACATCGCGGACGCGCCGGCGAACACGACGACACCAATGGTGACCATCTTTCGGTGACCGATGGTGTCGGCGAGGCGACCCCCGAAGGCGAACAACGCGGCCAAGGACAAGATGTAGGCGTTGACCGCCCACTGGACGCCGGTGCTCGTGAGGTGCAGCTCTCGCTGGATCTCGGGTACCGCGATGGAGACGATGGTCTGATCGATGAAGGTCATGGCGACGGCGAAAATCATCGCGGCCAGGACGAGGTTTTTCGACGAGTGCTGCGCGGGACTGCTCACGGAGTCGGTTCCTCCCGGGGTAGAGGGTCTTTTGGCAAGTCCGAAGCATAATCAAAGCTGCGACGAGGCGGCGTCCGGCCCACTCTCGGGTACACCCGCGACTCCTTAGACTTCACGCATGGCAACTCACCCCACACCACGAAGTTCCGAGGTCACGATCGGGAACGGCCGCGCGCCCGCGCGCGCGATGCTTCGCGCGATGGGTCTCGATGACGACGATATGACCAAGGCGCAAATTGGCGTGGCGTCGAGTTGGAACGAGGTCACACCCTGCAATCTCCCGCTCGATCGCCTGGCCAAGCGGGCCAAGGTCGCCGTGCGTGACGCGGGCGCGATCCCCTTCGAGTTCGTGACCATCGCCGTCTCCGACGGCATCTCGATGGGTCACCAGGGCATGCACGCGTCGCTCGTGTCGCGTGAGGTCATCGCCGACTCCGTGGAGACGGTGATGCACGCCGAACGCTTCGACGCGATGGTCACCTTTGCGGGCTGTGACAAATCACTCCCGGGCATGTTGATGGCGGCGGCCCGGGTTGACGTGCCGAGCGTCTTTCTCTACGGGGGCACGATCCTGCCGGGACACCTCAACGGCGCGGCCCTCGACATCACGTCGGTCTTCGAAGCCGTCGGGGCCAACGCCGTGGGCGCGATGAGCGACGAAGAACTCAAGGCCATCGAGTGTGCGGCCTGCCCGGGCGAGGGGAGCTGCGCGGGCATGTTCACCGCGAACACGATGGCGAGCGTTGGCGAGGCGCTCGGCATGTCGCTGCTCGGCAGCGCGTCGGTGCCCTCCATTGACCCGCGCCGTGATCAGTACGCCTACGATTCGGGACTCGCGGTGGTCAACCTGCTTGATCGGGCCATCTCGGCGAGGGCCATCATGACCAAGCCGGCCTTCGAGAACGCCATCGCGGTGGTGATGGCACTCGGTGGATCGACCAACGCCGTGCTGCACCTGCTCGCGATCGCCCACGAGGCGCGCGTCGCGCTGGAACTCGACGACTTCAACAAGGTCGCCAAGCGCGTGCCGCACATTGCCGACACCAAGCCGCACGGGAAGTACCACATGAGTGACCTCGACGCCGTCGGCGGCGTGCCGATGGTGCTCCAGCACCTGCTCGAACACGATCTCCTCCACGGCGACGTCATGACGGTGAGCGGCAAGACCATGGCCGAAAGTCTGGCCGACTACCACGCCGCTGCCCCCGACGGCGAAGTCGTGCACGACCTCAGCCGTCCGATCCACGTTCAAGGTGGCATCGCGGTGCTGACCGGTTCGCTGGCGCCCAAGGGCGCCGTCGCCAAGGTCGCCGGCATGGACGCACTCTCCTTTAAGGGAACCGCGCGCGTCTTTGACGGTGAGGACAAGGCGATGATGGCCATCATGGCCGACGAAATCAAGCCACAGACCGTCGTGGTCATCCGCTACGAAGGCCCCAAGGGCGGACCGGGCATGCGCGAGATGCTCGCGGTGACCGGCGCGATGAAGGGTGTCGGACGCGGAGCGGACTGCGCCCTCGTCACCGACGGACGATTCAGCGGCGGTACGCACGGGTTCTGCATCGGTCACGTCGCGCCCGAAGCCGTCGACGGCGGGCCGATCGCCCTCGTACGTGACGGCGACGAAATCGTCATCGACGTCGACACCCTGTCCATTGATCTCCTGGTCGACGAGGCGGAGTTGGCTCGACGGGCGAGCACCCTCGAGCCCTTCACCCCTCGTTACACCACCGGGGTCTTAGAGAAGTTCGCTCGTCTCGCCCAAGGCGCGGAGAAGGGCGCGGTCACGACACGTTAGGAGCCGGCGTCGCCGACGAACTCAGCTGTACTCGTCGTCGTCGCCTGATTCGTTGTCGAGCAGCGGATCAACGTCGACGCCCGGACCGATTGCTGCGGTGGCGCTTGAGAGCACGGGTGTGGCGCTCGTCAGAGCGGGTGGGGCGCTCTTGGCCGCAGTGCGTTGGGCGAAGTAGTGCCGCATCCACCACGTTGACCCACCGAAACCTAAGAACAAGACAACGACCGTGACGATGGGCGCCCCACCGTGGTGGGTCGGTCCCGAGGCGGGGTTTAGCTCTACTTCGACCAAGAGGAACAGAGCGATGAAGAACACAATCGCCCACGCGTCTTTGCGCCAGCGCAGGAGCGTACCCCCCGGCATGAACTCCAGGGGCAACATGCCCACGACGGTCCCCACCAGACCGCCCACGAAGATGGACCCGAGCACGTCATCGACGAGCGCGATGGGGATGTTACCGCTGTGGTTGAGGGCGAGGTGATTGACGGGGACCCACGCGAACCACGCCAGGAGCGCCACGATCAACGTGGAGAAGGTCGCGATCACCGTCAGGTGGGCGTTGTGCCGGTCCTCGAGCGACTCCACGAAGGCGATGCTCACGACGACGCCGTAGAGGTAACCGGGCTCGAAGTTGCTGACGCGCGAGATGATCACGCAGAGCGCGGCGACGCCGAGTCCGAGCGGAAGTGCCTTTAAGTACGTGTGGGTGGGGTAGTGATGTCGAGTGCGAAAGACCTTCGCGATGTACCACGAGAGGCCGGCCCCGATGGCGAAGGCCACCATCGTCGCACCGAAGCTCGCGACCGACTGGCTGTTGAAGCCGAAGTGCGGGTTCAAGAGACCACCGAGAATCGAGCCCAACACCAAGACCCCGTAGAACCACGCCCGGCTCGACTGTCCCGGCGTGTCGGGGGCGGCCGGAACTAACGAGTGTGACGGCGCGTCGTGGTGACGGTGCGGGGTCGGGTGGTCTTTCAATCCGAGCGCCTTGCGTACCTTGCGGCGCCAACCCCCGAGGATGAGGAGGATCTCGCCGTAGTTCGATGAGAACGTGTTGTTAAAGATGTTGGCCGGGAAGGTGATGAACAGAATCGCCGCCACGGTGATGCCCGCGTTGACGACGTTGTGGCCCAGTGAATGAAAGATCTCGCCGGGGGTCCCGAGGGTCGAGGCGATAGGTGCGGCCGCGGGCGCGGGACCACTGGTTCCGCCCGAGGGAAATCCGGAGAAGGTGCCGACTTGATACTTCGACTCCGCCGAGCCCGAGACGGTACCGCTGGCGTCGGTCGCGGTGACGTTGACTGAGATGAGGTCACCGCCGTCGTGTTCGCCATGCAACGTGAAGGTGAACTTCTGAGAGGAGTCGGCGGCGAGTGAACTGACCGTCAGGCTCGACGAGTTGGAGGCCACCGTCGCGTAGTTGCCCGCCACCACTAACCCGCTTCCGAGACTCACGTTGGAGAGCGTCTCGCTGCCGGCGGTGACGGTCACCGTCGCGGTGACGTTCGCGCCCACGGGGAAGGTGAGTTGCGAGAGCGAGAGCGTCACCGTGATCGCGGCGTTCGACGAGGCGCTTCCTCTGACGGCGCCCCAGGTTCCCGACTGGCCCGCGTTGCTCGTCCAGGTCCCGCCCATCGAGTCGTCGTTCGCCGAGAGGGTACCCACGAAGGTGGCGACGTAGCTCGACGCGGTGTAGGAGGTGATGATCTTCACCTGACCGTTGTTGTCGGAGTCGCTAATCGTCGCGAATGCCCCGCCACCGGGGCCGTAGGCGGTACCGCTGTTGCCGTTCATGACGAAGACCTGGGCCGCGGCGCCGCCCCCACCGCAGCAGTCCCAGGTCCCATTGAGACCCTGGTGGGTGTTTTGCGTCGCGCTCGCGGTAGCACCGAGCAGCCCGGGTGCGATGAAGAGCAGGCCCATAGCCACGAGGCCGACCGCTCCAAAGAATCTGCCCCCGCGACTCATCGCCCGATGCTACGCGTCGCGGGTGGGGCGGTGCGAGAAGATTCCGTCGCTGCGTTCGGTCGCGCCCTTACCGACAAGTAGAAGTTCTCCGGGTCCCTTGTGTGTCACCTCATTGTGTGTTTAGACTGAGGGGGTGACGACTCGTATCGAGATTCTGGTAGTGGTAGGCGCCTGGCGCCGGTAGTCACGCGTACACGTACACCGGAGGCCTCCCAAAATTGGGAGGCCTTTTTCTTTATCTAACAACAAAAGGAGCGTTGTGCAACTCACTGGAGCGCAAGCACTCATCAAGAGCCTGGAGCACGAAGGGGTCGACACCATCTTCGGCCTGCCCGGTGGGGCCATCCTGCCCGTCTACGACCCAATCCTCGACTCGTCGATTCGTCACATCCTCGTACGTCACGAACAAGGCGCCGGCCACATGGCCGAAGGGTACGCGCTCGCGACCGGTCGTCCCGGTGTCGCGATGGTCACCAGTGGACCGGGTGCCACCAACATCGTCACCCCGATCGGCAANNGGTTCGGACGCCTTCCAAGAGTGCGACATCACTGGCATCACGATGGGCATCACCAAGCACAACTTCCTGATTCAGTCGGCTCACGAGATTCCTCGCGTCGTGGCGTCGGCGTTCTACTTGGCCACGACGGGACGACCCGGTCCGGTCTTGATCGACCTGCCCAAGGACATCTCCCAGTCAACGATGGAGTGGTGGTATCCCGAAACGATCGAGGAGTTGGACCTGCCGGGCTACCACCCCGAAGTCGCGCTCAACGACGACGCGGTCGCCCGGGCAATCGAGTTGATCGGCCTCTCGGAACGCCCGGTGCTCTACGTGGGCGGTGGAACGCTCAAGTCCCGGGCGCACGAGGAGTTACTGACTTTCGCCGAGCGCACGAAGATTCCCGTCGTGACGACATTGATGGCCCGCGGCGCGTTCCCCGATTCCCACGAACAGCACCTCGGGATGCCCGGGATGCACGGCGTCTACAGCGCGGTCACCGCGCTGCAGAAGTCCGACCTCTTGATCGCGCTGGGCGCGCGCTTCGACGACCGGGTGACCGGACAGATCTCGAGTTTCGCGGCGGGTGCCAAAATCATCCACGTCGACGTCGATCGAGCCGAGTTCAACAAGGTCCGCCGAGCGGACGTCACCTTACAGACCAACGTCGCGGTCGCGCTGCGCGCCTTCGAGGCGGCTCAAGCGACCCCGCAGAATCTGGATGTCTGGTGGAAGGAGATCCGAACGTGGCAAGAGCGCTATCCGCTCTTCTACGAAGAGCCCGAGGCCGATGGACCCCTGCGACCCCAGTACGTCGTCGAAGCGATTGCCAAGGCCGCACCTCCGGGCACGATTGTCGCGGCCGGGGTGGGACAGCACCAGATGTGGGCGTCGCAGTACTGGCCCTTCGAAGAGCCCGGCACGTGGGTCAACTCCGGCGGGGCGGGCACGATGGGCTTCGGAGTCCCCGCGGCGATTGGTGCGAAGGTTGGACGACCGGACCGGACCGTCTGGTGCATCGACGGCGACGGGTGCTTCCAAATGACCGCCCAGGAACTCGTCACCGCGCGGGCCGAAGGCATCCCCATCAAGGTGGCGATTTTGAACAATGCCTACCTCGGCATGGTGCGTCAGTGGCAAGAGATGTTCTACGACGAGCGCTACAGCGAGGTCTACTTGAGCGCCGATCTCCCCGACTACGTGAAGTGGGCCGAAGCGATGGGCTGCGTCGGTCTTCGAGCGCACAACGTCAAAGAGATGCACGAAGCGATCGCGATGGCGAATTCGATCAACGACGTGCCGGTGGTGATCGACTTTCGGACCGATTCGGCGGAAAAGGTCTACCCGATGGTCGCGACGGGCACCAGCAACGACGACATTATGGTGCACCCAATCCAGCGCGGGGAGGCGCGGTGACCCCGGAACCATTCGTCGGCACGACCGACGCAACACCCGTTCGCCACCACATTCTCTCGGTGCTGGTGGAGAACAAGGCGGGCGTGCTCGCGCGCATCGCGGGCCTCTTCGCTCGCCGGGGTTTTAACATCTACTCGCTCGCCGTTGCACCGGCCGAGGGAAATGCGCGCTTTTCTCGGGTGACCATCGTCGTCGACGCCGAGTCCGCACCACTCGAGCAGATCGTTGGCCAACTGGACAAGCTCGTCAACGTGGTGGCGATCACCGATCTGGCGCCTCGCGACGCTATCGAGCGGGAGTTGTTGTTAGCAACCCTCAGCGTGGACGACGACAATCGCGGTGCGGTCCTTGACGTGGCGGCCAATAACGGCGCGTCAATCGTCGACGTCAATGGGGCGTCGGTGACGGTGATGCTGGCCGGTACGCCCGGGGCGTGTGACGAACTGGAAAAGGCGCTCGAGAGCTTCGCCGACGTCGAACTCCAGCGGACCGGCCGTGTGGCACTCCCTAGACTCGTTCAGACGGCGAACGCCTAACTCCCAAAAAGAAAGACTCACGATGACCACGATGTACTACCAAAAGGACGCGAATCCCGAGCTGCTCAAGGCGAAGAAGATTGCCATCTTGGGCTACGGCTCCCAGGGCCACGCGCACGCACTCAACCTGCACGACAGCGGCTTTGACGTTCGCGTCGGACTGCGGATGGAGTCCTCCTCGGTCGCTAAGGCCGAAGAAGCGGGACTGCGGGTGCTCGGAATCGCGGACGCGTGCGCGGAAGCCGACGTCATCATGATCCTGCTGCCCGACACCGAACAGAAGCGAATCTACGACGCCGAGATTGAGCCGCACTTGACGGCGGGCAAGTGCCTGCTGTTCGCGCACGGCTTTAACATCCGTTTTGACCTCATCAAGCCGCCCGCCGACGTCGACGTGGCGATGGTCGCACCCAAGGGCCCGGGACATCTCGTTCGTCGCACGTACCTCGAGGGTGGCGGCGTGCCGTCGCTGATCGCCGTCGAGCAAGACGCCACGGGTCACGCCCACGAGATCGCCCTGGCCTACGCCGACGGAATCGGCGCGACGCGCGCGGGCGTCTTGGAGACGACGTTCTCCGAAGAGACCGAGACCGACTTGTTTGGTGAGCAGGTGGTGCTCTGTGGTGGGGTGACGGCCCTCGTACGCGCGGGCTACGAGACCCTCGTCGAGGCCGGGTACCAACCCGAGAGCGCGTACTTCGAGTGCTTGCACGAACTGAAGCTCATCGTCGACCTGATGTACGAAGAGGGCATCACCGGGATGCGCTTCAGCGTGTCGGACACCGCGGAGTACGGTGACCTGACTCGAGGGTCACGCGTCATCACCGAGACCGTCAAGGGCGAGATGAAGAAGATCCTCGGTGAGATCCAAGACGGTACGTTCGCCGCCGAGTGGATCTTGGAGAACGAGATTGGCCGACCGCGGTACCGCGAGTTACGAGAGGCCGGCAAGAAGCATCCCATCGAGCAGATCGGCACCAAACTTCGAGCCATGATGCCCTTCGTCTCCGCCGGTCACCAAAGGGTTTCGGACATCTCCGGCGGCGACACCGACGTCGACTAACGCTCGTTGGTCGAACGCGGTGCACGAAGCTGTCAGTTGAAGTGACTAGGCGACGCGGTTTCGTTGGCTCGGAGCTGCGCACTCGCGACACAAGATGACCGACGATCGATCGCCCTGGGCGTCGGGAGTTCGAAGGACGCGCACGTAGCCAACCCCGCGGCAATCGCGAAGGTGCCAGCAGGAGTGCCGGGCGCAACCACACGTGCCACTCGCGGGAGTGCGCGTTGGCAGCTCCGCGGGGTTGATCGTGACCGTGGTCATGCTGAGTGCCAGACTCACGATGACTCTGCTCTCGCCACGAGGACCTCTAAAAAAAGCGGACCGCTAAATCTTGGCCTGTTGACCACGTTTACCTCACTTATCAGTTCCGACTTGCCTGCAAGCTGCCCACGTGGTCCGGAGGCGCATTTCTCTATGAAGACACCATACATCTGAAGACCTTCGATTCAATAAATAGTTTTATTTTGAATCACAACTCTCGGCGGGGCTGCGCCGAGGATGCCACGGTCGGGATTTTCAAGGTCGCGGAGTCTTGAGTGACGCTCAGACCCCACGTGTACGCGTCGTTATTCGTCCGGATGCGATTAGGGTTTTGGTGCGGGTGTCCGCGCGTCGTGTATCAAGTGTCAAGAAACGTAACACTGGCGCCAGGGGCGGAAACGGCGGTACGTACGGCCGATGTAGCCGACGTTGACTTCACGGGAGTCGCCTCCATGGGTCGTCACGTCCAAGTGGGAATCGTCCCCTTCGCCGTGCTCGCCATCGCGGCCGAAGCGAGTATGGCTCTGCCCCCGGGACCGACGTCGAATCGTGACGTGTGGTTCAGCGCGGCGCTGTTGGGGTTAACCGCCGTCCTCTACGCAGTCGCGGTGCGGCCTCGATTTCGTCGCGTGGCCGTCGCGGTAGCGATGTCCTATGTCGCCTCGGCGTTGATGTTGGTTCTAGGAGCGGGAGGTTTCTCCACCGGTATCAATCTCATCGTCTTTCTCCCCGTGATCTGGGCCGCACTCAACCTGGAACTCTTTGAGACCGTGGCCGTGATTGCGGCCGTGGTGGCCGCCGAGTGGGTCACGACCGTGACGCCGCTCGTGCTCACGAACGTCGTGCGCGCTCGTCACGAACTCTCCTTCCTCTTGATCAGCGTTGTGATGGCGATCTCAATCCACGAACTGCGACGGTTAATTCAGCGTTCGAACCTCGTGCGCGATGATCACGATGAGCAACTCAAAGTGACCATTCTTGAGTTGAGTGAGCAAACGCGGATTGCGGCGGTACTCGATGATTTGGTTGACGGGTTGAGCTTTTGTAATGTCGTGGAGGAAGCGTACGAGGTGATCGAATTCGCCGTTCGCCAGATCTTTGTCGACGGCGGTTCCATCAATGTCCTTAATCGCTCGAGCGAGAACTTGGAAACCAAGTGCGCGTGGCCCGTCGCTCGAGGGGGCGAAACCCCATTTCCACCTTCGTCATGTATCGCCATCGTCAATCGTCAGCCCTACGGTTCGCAGCCCGAACTCCCTCGTTGTAGTCACTTTCCGAGCACGTTGACGGCCGCGACCCAGTGCCACCCCTTGCTCATCAACCAAGAGGTCGTCGGGCTGCTCTCGGTGCTGATGCCCGAGGACTCAGAGAAGAAGTACTTCGATGTCGTCGAACAGTACCGTCGATACGCACGCCTGATCGGTGACCAGATTTCCATCTGGCTCTCCAACTTTCGCCTTGGTGAGAGCTTAAAGAATCTCTCCATACGAGACCCCTTGACCAATCTCTTCAATCGCCGCTTCATGATTGAGACGCTCCACCGCGAGATGAC
>PLER01000058.1 GCA_003136495.1 Acidimicrobiaceae bacterium | reverse complement strand
GCCTGGGCGATGAGTTGAGGAATAAAGCCGCGACGGTCGCCTTGGCCGTGCACCGAGCGGGGCAACATCACCAGACACGAGCGGACGCCCTGGTTGGTTGCAGCGAGGGCTGTCTGCATGTTGGTGATCCGCGCCGCGATGGGCCCCGCGGCGACGAGTTCGTCGCGTTCGGTCGCGAGACGACCGGGGGTCACGAGCGTTGCGCCCGAGATCACGAGGGGCTTGTTGGTTCCGGCGAGTGCGGTGACGAAGGTCTCGATAGCCGCCGCGTCGATCCGCGTTGCCGTCTCGCTCACGCTCGGCACGACGAAGGCGAGGTGGATGACGCCGTCGCACTCGAGGGTGCCGGCGCGAAGGACGTCGGTGTCGCTGAGGTCCCCGACGAGCACGTCGGCGCCCATGTCGGCGACGGCCGTTGCGGCGGCGTCCGAGCGGGCGAGGCCGAGGACGTGGTGGCCGGAGCTGATGAGTTCGGGGACGACGGCCGAACCGATCCAACCCGAGGCGCCGGTGACGAAGATGCGCATATGCGACGGTCCTTTGAACGAGTCGATCGCCCGGAGGCGCTTCGACGTGACGATACTTAGTCCCATCACTGTAGCAGACGATGGGACTAAGTATCGTCACCTACACTGTGCGGATGAGTAGGTGGGAACCGGACGCGCGCGAGCGATTAGTCCGTGCGGCACTCGACCTCTTTGACGAGCAGGGTTACAGTGCCACGACCGTGACCCAGATCGCCGAGCGGGCGGGCCTGACGAAGAGCACGTTCTTCCGCCATTTCCCGGACAAGCGCGAAGTGCTGTTCGCCGGGCAAGACACCTTGTGCCGGCTCCTCGAAAAGGGCATCGCGGCATCTCCCGCGTCCGCCACACCATTGGAGGCTGTCGCCGGGGCTCTCGACGCGGTTGCTGGCGCCTTCACGCCCGAACGACGAGACCTTGGACCAAAGATGCACGCAGCGATCATGGCCAGCAGCGAACTCCAAGAACGAGAAGCGCTCAAACGTGTTGGCTTGGCGACGGCGATAGCTTCCGCACTCAAAGAGCGAGGTGTGCTCGAGCCAACGGCGAGCCTCGCGGCCGAACTCGGCGTCCTCGCGCTGAGCACCGCGAGCGCCCGCTGGTTCAACCCTGCTAACCAGATGGACCTTGCCACGCTCGCCCACCACGCTCTTCGCGAACTGCACACCGCCAGCACCGCGCTGCGGTAGCACTTTGACGAGTCGCTCCCCGATTCGCGCGGAGTGGACACGCGTAGGGGACGAGGAACCGAAGGTCCAGTGAAGCGTCGTCACGTGGTACTCCGCGTTAGATGCCGGCGCCGAACGGAGTGTTCTGTCTCGTCTCTCGGCGTCCTCAAGACGTTCTGACCCCGCAGGTTCTGTCACTCAAGCTCGCCCAGGCGTGAGAACGAATCGACGGAATTCTGAACCGCGTCAGATGTGTTCGCCACCGACGATGAGGTCATCGCCATCGGTCTCTTCCGACAAGCGGACCTCCTGGTTGGAGAGGCGCTGGTCAGGCGGAACCCTCTCCCCGCGAGCCGACAAGATATAGGCCACCAACGCCGCGACGACGCAGATCGCGCCCGCTAACCAGAACACCGTGGTGTAACCCTCTAGCGCCGGCTGGTTGGTCGACGTCGAAATGTGACTGGCCAGAATCGAAGAGGTCAACGCGCTGCCGAGGGAGAAACCAACGAATCGGACGACCTGGTAGAAACCCATGGCACTGCCCGTCTCGCTGTGGGGAACCGATCGCACGATCAGCCCCGGGATGGCGGCAAAGGTCGTGCCGAGTCCGATGCCGAGAATGCCCATCATGACGAACGACTCCCAAAGAGCGCCGTGGTAGAGGGCGAAGTAACCGCTCCCCGCTGCCACCACCAAACATCCGGCGGTGAGAAGAGACCGTATCCCAACAAGTCGATCCAAGAACGGGAGTAGCCATGATCCGAGCAGCATGAGCGCCGACATCGGAATGAGAATGAGCCCGGCTACTACGACGGGTGCCGAGAATCCGAAACCATTGGACCGAGGGAGCTGGACAAACTCCGTTCCGGCCGACAGCACCATATACATGGCGACACCCAACACCAAGGCGCACGCGTCACCGGCCAACACTGCAGGGTGATGGAGGAGACGGAGATTGATGAGCGGTTCTCTTGCGTGCAACTGCTGCCAGGTCCAGAAGATCAGAAAAACAAGTCCCGCCACGAGTAGGCCNNCTGGGCGACTGCGACGAGGACGGCGACGAGCGTCACGGTAAGGAGTCCCGCCCCAATCACGTCAAGGCGTGCAAGATGCCCACCGGAGGAAGAGGGTACGACAATGACAACGCAGACTAGGGCCGCCGCCGCGACGATTGTGCCAAACCAATAAGCCCCCGAGAGGCCCAGCCCTTCGGCAATCAACCCACTGATCGGATAGCCCGCGCCCACACCGGCAGCGGCCGAGACCGACAAGAGCCCAATCATGGGTGACACTCGGTGCGCGGGCATGAGTTCGCGAGCAGTGGCCATGGCCAGGGGAACGAGGCCCAGGCCAACACCCTGGAGCGCTCGTCCCACGACCAGCACATCTATCCCCTTGGCTTGAGCAGCCACGACACCGCCCGCCGCGACGATGGCCAGGCCGCCGATCATGGTGCTCCTGCGACGGGGTCCGTCACCGAGTCGACCCATCACCGGTGCGCTGATGGCACCCGAAACCAGCGCCACCGTGAGGGACCATTGCGCGGTGCTCAAGGAGTCGTGGAAGTCCTTGGCGATAGTTGGAATAAGTGGCGCGCCGAGGGAACTGATGATGCTGGTCACCAAAGTGGTCATTACGAGCACTGGTCCCAGCGCGGCGACTCGACGCGATCCGTTCACGCGAGGGCCTGCGCCTGGCGCTGCCATCGGCTCAACTGCTCCAGCACCTTTCGGACTTTACATTGCGCATAACTAACCCAATC
>PLER01000050.1 GCA_003136495.1 Acidimicrobiaceae bacterium | reverse complement strand
ACGAGGTCCAAGAACTCCGTCGCGAAGTCCTCGTCGCTCGCGATCGTCGCTTCGGGCAGCCACCGGCGGGCCGCGTCGTCGGCGCGTAGTTCCACCTCGGGCATCGCCGCGGCCAAGGCCGGCAGGAAGACCGGCGCGATGGCCTCGTGGACCAGAACCGTCTCGGCGGCGTTGCAGACCCCCGGTCGTGACGTCTTGGCGTTGCGCACGATGGCGACGGCTTGGTCCAGCGTGGCTGATGCGTCGACGTAGACGTGACAGTTCCCGTCACCGTCGAGCACGTAGGGCACCCGGGCGTGTTCGCGCATCGCGGCGATCAGACTCGGTCCCCCGCGCGGGATGAGACAGTCGAGCACGTCGGTCAGCTGCATGAAGGCGATCGCCGTCTCGCGCGAGGAGTCCGCGACGAGCGCGACGCCGTCTTCGGGCAGTCCCTCTTTCTCGAGCGCCTCGCGCCAGAGTTCGACGATGAAGGCGTTGGTGCGTTGCGCACTCGAGGAACCGCGAAGGTAGGCGGCGTTGCCGCTGCGCACGCACAGTCCCGCGACGTCACTCGTCACGTTCGGTCGGTTCTCGTAGACCACGCCGATGACCCCGAGCGGCACGCGAAGTCGCTCCACGCGCAGTCCGTTGGGTCGCGTGCTCGCATCCAGTCGCTCAAAGAGCGGGTCGGGGGCGTCGGCGATCTCGCGCAGCGCGTTCGCCATGGCGTCCACGCGCGCGTTGGTCAGCGTCAGACGGTCGCGACCGGGGCCCGACTCCTCGTACGCCGCGACCTCGGCGGCGTTGAGGGCGAGTAACTCCTCGCGGCGCACCTCGAGCTGATCGGCCACCTGGCGCAGCACCGCGGCGCGTGACTCGTCACTCGCCTGGGCGAGTGCGGTGGCGGCGCGCTTGACCGCGGCGCCCTGGGTGGCGAGGTCCCCGTTCGTCATGGTGCCAGCGTAACGGGCAAGGCTACGGCCGCCGTAAGAGGACGAGGTCGTCGCGGTGCACGACGACGACGTCCTCACTCTCATAGAAGGTCTCCGCCGACGCACGCACCAGTCCCTTGGCGATCGTCTGGCCGTCCAGTCCGCGCACTTCGACGGCGTCACCTTCGACGAAGGAGCCGGTGAAACTCTCGACCCCCACGCGCAACAGGCTCCGTCCACCCTCTTCGAGGGCGTGCTCGGCGCCCTCGTTGACGACAATCGTGCCCCGGCTCGCGACCGCGAAGGCGATCCAGGACTTGCGAGCCGAGAGGCGTTCCGGTCGTGGGTAGAACGTCGTGCCGAATCCGGGCTTGCCTTCGAGCGCCTGGCGCAGGGAGTGGTTCGCGCGCGCGGGGGCGATGACCGTGGTCACGCCCGACCACATGGCCATGTGCGCCGCGGCCAACTTTGACGCCATGCCGCCGCTGCCGACGCCGGATCTGCTGGATCCGGCCGCCTCGAGCAGGTTGGCGTCCAGTGCGGTCACCTCTTCAATCAACGTGGCCGTCGCGTCGAGGCGGGGATCCGCGGTCAAGAGCCCGTCGGTGTCGGTGAGCAGCACCAGGTGCGAGGCCCCGACGAGATTGGCCACCAGCGCCGCCAAGCGGTCGTTGTCGCCGAAGTGAATCTCCTCATCGGCCACGGCGTCGTTCTCGTTCACGATCGCCACGACCCCTAGACCGGCGAGCGCCTCTAAGGTCCCGCGGGCGTGGAGGTACTGGCCGCGGTGCGAGAAGTCCAGCGGTGCGAGCAGCACCTGGCCGACCGGCGCACCGAGGGCGGCGAAGGCGTCACGCCAGGCGTGCATCAACAGTGGCTGACCCACGGCGGAGACGGCTTGGAGTGTCGTGGCGTCACGCGGTCGCGCACGGCCCCCGCCCACTTCGGCCCAGCCCGCGGTGATCGCACCCGAGGTCACCACGACCAGAGACCAGCCCTCGTCGCGCAGCGCGACCACGTCGGCCGCCAGCGCCGCGAGCACCTCGTGGGCGACGTTCCCGCGGTCGTCGGTGACGGAGGTCGTCCCGATCTTGACGACGACGCTACGACTCGTCATTGCTCTCGTCGAGGTCGAGGCGCCCGTGGCGCGCGAGTCGCTCACGACGGGTGGCGCGGTGGTGCTCGCCGCGGTCGAGGCCCGTGCCACCGTCGTCGCGCCACCACTCGAAACTGAGTGTGCCGATGGTGACGACGTCGCCCTCGCGCACGCCCGCGCGCGTCAAGAGCCGATCGACGCCCAGTTCCTTTAGACGATGCACGATCTCGGCGAGCGCCTGATCGTCGGTGAGGTCCTGGAACCGCACGGCGCGCGTGGCGGCTCGACCTTCGACCACCCAGCCGGTCTCTCCCTCGCGCCGCACGGTGATCGCTTCGGGCATGGGTCGGTGCACCACCACCTCGTGCTCGAGCGCCTCGGCTTCGCTGGCGCGCGCTCGACTCACTAATCCGGCGAGCTCGCCCACCAACGCGTCGAGCCCTTCGCCGGTCACCGCCGAGATGCTCCTGACCCCCTCGAGCTCGTAGGCCGCGACGTCGCCCTTGGATCCAACGACGACCCGTGGTCGTTCGAGCAGGTCGGCCTGGTAGTCGCCCAACTCGCGCAGGAGGATTTCGAGTTGTTCTTCGGGCGTCATCGGCGCACCCTCGGAGAGGTCGAGCAGTACGCAGAGCACCCGGGCGCGCTCCACGTGGCGCAAGAAGTCGTGACCGAGACCTCGTCCCTCGGCGGCGCCCTCGATGAGTCCGGGGATGTCGGCCATGACGAACTCGGTGGCGTCACCCGGGCGCGCCGCGCGTCCCCCGACGCGCACGACCCCGAGGTTCGGCACCAGGGTGGTGAAGGGGTAGTCGGCGATCTTCGGACGGGCCGCCGAGACGCGCGAGATCAGCGTCGACTTACCGACGTTGGGAAAGCCGATCAACGCGACGTCGGCGTTCAACTTGAGCACGAGGTCGTACCAGAACTCCTCGCCCGCCTCGCCCTGTTCGGCGAAGGCCGGCGCGCGACGTTGGTTCGAAAGGAAACGCGCGTTGCCCTGACCACCGAGGCCGCCCTCGGCGGCGAGCCAGCGGTCCCCCGGACCTCGCAGGTCCACCAGGAGTTGCCCGTTCGCGTCGTAGACCATCGTGCCCACGGGCACCCCGACGACGACGTCCTTGCCCCGGGCGCCGTGTTGGCGCTTGGAGGTGCCGTGTTGGCCGTCGGTGCCGCGGCGAAAGGGGTGGTCGCGAAACCCCAAGAGCGAGGCCTGGTTGTGGTCGGCCTCTAACCAGACGTCGCCGCCCTTGCCACCGTCCCCGCCGTCGGGGCCGCCCTTGGCGACGTGGGCCTCACGGCGAAAGCTCACGCAGCCCGCCCCGCCGTTGCCACCCTTGGCGTGAAGTTGCGCCCCATCGACGAAGGTTGACATCCCTCCAGTCTACGGAGCGCCCTTATTGCAGCAGTTCCGCGAGCGCCGCGTCGAAGACTGATTGGTGAAGGGCGACGTCCTCGTCGGTGGTGTCGGGACACATCAGCGCCATGTTATGGAACGGCGTGATCAACACCCCACGATTGACGCCGTAGAGATGGAGGTACTCCTCGAGCGCCTCGTCACCGGCCCGGGCGGAGGCGCCCCCATTACGCGGCGCGGGGGCGACGAAGCGGTACTCGCACCTCGCCCCGAGTTGACTGATCGACCAGGGCAGCTCGTGGCGCGTGATCGACGTCGCCACAGCGCTGGCGAAGCGGCTCGCTCGTCGCTCCATCTCAACGAAGGCGGCGTCGGTGAGGACCTCGCCCAACACGGCGCGCATCGCCGCCGTGCTCAGGGCGTTGCCCGCGAGGGTCCCGCCGATCCCCCCGACGTCTTCGAGGTCGTTGCCCCGTTGGGCGAAGGCGAGCACGCGCTCGGCGAGATCCCCGCGCAACCCGTAGGCGCCGCAGGGCACCCCGCCGCCTAAGGACTTGCCGATGGTGATCGCGTCGGGGGTGAGCGCCCAACGTTTCGTCGCCCCACCGGGGCCCGCGGAGAACGTGTGGGTCTCGTCGTAGATGAGCAGCGTCGCGGTCTCGTCACAGAGCGCCCGCACGCCCGCCAAGAAACCCTCCTCCGGGAGCACGATGCCGATATTGGTGAGCGCCGGCTCACAGAGCACCGCTGCGACGTCGCGGGTCGCCAACGCCGCCTCGAGAGAGGGGAGATCGTTGAACTCAACGACGCGCGTCGTCGTCGTCGGATCCGTCGCGGGCGCGACGTTGCCGGGTCGGTTTCGTTCGCGGCCCTCCTCGTCGAGCACGACGAAGGACTCGTCCACGGTGCCGTGATACGAGTAGGAAAAGACCAGCACCTTGGGGCGCCCGGTCACCATGCGCGCGAGTCGCAGCGCCCAGCGGTTCGCGTCGCTCGCCGAGAGGGTGAAGGACCAGCGGGTCGGTCCGAATCGCCGGGTCAACTCCTCGGCGACCCACTGCGCGTCCGCGGAGGGCAGCATCGTGGTGACGCCGCCTCGTACCTCCACGCGTTGGCGTATCGCCTCGATCAGCGCCGGTGGCGAGTGTCCCGCCATCGCGCCGGTGTCCCCCAGACAGAAGTCGGCGAGCTCGTGTCCATCGAGATCGGTGATCGTCGCGCCGCGGGCGGCGGAAAACCCCAACGGGAAGCCGCCGGACCATTTGCTCATCCAGGTCATCGGCACGCCGCCGAGGAGATTCACCGACGCGTGGCTGAGCGAGAGTGACCTCGGGTGTTCCTCGCGGTAGCGAGTGCGCTCCGACTCGAGCAAACCTTGCAATCGCTGGCGATTTGGCGTATTCACGTGGCCATCGTAGGGCCTAGATTGTGAAACTTCTGGGGAACCCGGTCGGTGAAATCCGCTTTGAACAGGGAGTTTGAAAAATCAAAGCCGTAATAAGAGCCAATTCTTACGGCGATATCCGCTGATTTCCGTATTTTTCCGGTAAAACTGACCATGGCTGCTGGGAACGCCCAGTTCCGTTTCAATGAGAGCAAGGAGTCGACCGGTGAACAAGGCCGAGTTGGTAGAAGCAATTGTCGCCGAGAGTGGCGCCACCAAGAACACCGTAGCGGAAGTACTTAAGGCCTTTGAGGACGTCGTGGTCGGCAACGTGTCCAAGGGAGAGAAGATCGTGTTGTCAGGATTCCTGTCCTTCGAGCGAGTGGAGCGCAAGGCCCGTACCGCCCGCAATCCCCAGACCGGTGAGGCGATTCAGGTCAAGGCCTCGCGTGCGCCGAAGGTCTCCATCGGTTCAACCTTCAAAAAGGCCGTCAAGGGCACGATGTAACTCAGTGCATGACTAAGAAACCCCCGGGCTGAGCCCGGGGGTTTCTTAGTTTTAGGAGGAAAACTCAGTTGGCGAGAACGTCAACCAGTTTTCTGCCGCCGCGGTAGCCGAACTTCACGGTTCCCTCAGCGAGCGCGAACAGCGTGTCGTCCTTACCGATGCCGACGTTGCGGCCTGGGTGGAACTGGGTACCACGCTGACGAACAATGATGCTGCCGGACTTGACGAGCGTGCCGTCAAAAGTCTTCACGCCCAGGCGCTGGGC
>PLER01000106.1 GCA_003136495.1 Acidimicrobiaceae bacterium | reverse complement strand
GACAACAACGAAGGTGGCAACTACGACACGCGATTCTGCTATCTCGGCGAACCTCGACTCCTTGAATTAGAGGAGCTTCTTCCATCCGGCGTCGCCACACTCGGTGTCGATGAGCACACCGCCGTCATCCTCGATTTCGAGGACAATACACTCACCGTCAAGGGACGTTCAAACGGATACTGGCGCCTCAACGGGGAATCAATCGTTCTCGAGAATTCGACAGTCACGTCGCTCGACGACCTTAGGATCTCAGCACCTTCGCCACGTGAAGCGTCGTTCAAAGCAGCTCCACGGGCACCCGCCACACCGCTTGAATTGGCTGAACGAGCGACGCAGGGTGGTGAGGAAGGACGTGAGGCCCTCGCCACCCTCGTGCAACTGGCCTCTACTGGCGGAACCGGATATATCGATCCCACAGACCTCGTAAATGGGATTCTGCTCGCCCGCGAAAAGGCACGTGGCAGTGGGCAATACGCTCTCGCCGACGAGCTCCGTGACGCGCTCGTCAATGTCGGCATCAACGTGAACGACAGCCCCAAAGGGGCGAGCTGGTCACTCAACTCTTAAAGCCTGTTGTCCTAGTTGCTTCGCGTTACGGATCAAGTCCGTAAGCGACTACTTGTCTTAAATAAACCAAAAGGGAAGGCCCGCTCTTTCGAGCGGGCCTTCCCTTTCAAACTTCTAGTAAAGCAACTAGGCCTTGATGTTGTAGCCAGCCTTGCCAGACTTACCGTTAGCGAGGTGAACGGTGAGCACGTGCTCTCCCTTCAGACCGGGCTTGGTGTAAATCTTGACCGTCAGCGCACTGCCGTTGTCCTTTTCGACAGCGAACTTCGAGCCAGCAGCGTTGCTGGTGATCTTCGGCTGACCGTAGAAACCGGTACCCGTGATTTGAACGGTGACCCAAGTGCCAGCGACTGCGGCACCGTGGACTCCACTCACGTGGAACGGCTTGGCAGCAGGAGCACCAGCAGGCAGAACCGGGGACGAGGTAGCAGTACCACCGTCAGGGTTCGTGACGACCAAGTCCGTCGGCGTGACGCCCGCGAGGCCCAGGGTGCAGGTGACCGCAACCGTCGTCGAGGACGTGAAGGTGGTCACACCACAGGTTCCGTTGGACGGCGACAGCGTGACGACGACACCAGACTCAAATCCGGTACCCGCAAGGGCGAAGGACGTCGTGGCGCTTGCAGCACCCGTGGACGGTGTCACTGACGTGATCGTCGGACCCGCACCGATGAGCAGCGGGTATGCAATGGCCGTGACCTTTGCAACGCCACCGTCGGTGTTGGTGACCGAGTAACCATCAGCGAAGTTCGTGTCACCAGCGGCAATCGCCACCGTAGCCACAATCGCCGTGGAGGTAACTGAGGTCACCTTCGCGGTGACATCGGGGTCAGCCGTGCCAGCACCGTTGACGAAGCTACCAACCGTGGCGCCCGTAGCGAAACCGGTGCCGTGGATGGTGATCGTCTGGGCCGTCGCGCCAACACCCACGTCGTTGACCGGAGCGGTCGCGTAGGTGACAGCGGAGTTGACCACGGGGTCAGCGTCAATCGTCAGAGCGAATGCTGGCGAAACGACGGTACCCGTGCTGGTCGACTGGCTCAAAGCAACCGTCGGAGCGTCGCCCGCGGTCGCGTCGACCGTGTTCGGCGACACCGTGATCACAAGGTTCATCGTGGTCGGGCTCACGTAGGACAGGATGCCGTTGAAAGCGCCGCCAGCGTGGTCAGTAACCGTGCCGGTTGTCGTGTTGGTGAAGCCCGTACCGGTCAGCGTGATCGTCGTGCCGTAAGCAGCGCCAACGGCGATACCAGCAGGCGACTGCGATGCAATGGCCGGACCGGCAACCGTGAAGGCTGCGGGGAAGCCAGCGGCACTGGCGGCAGTGTTGGTCAAGACCACATTGTCAGGACCAGCGGTTGCGCCAGAGGCGACAGTCAGGTTGAACGTCGCCGAGGTACCAGTGTTGCTACCCGTGTTCGTCAACGTCGTGTCAGCCGCAGCAGTCACGCCAGTTCCGAGGAACGCGGCAGCGGTCGTCTTGTAGCTGAAGCCAGAACCGGTGAAGGTAATGGCTGAAGCAGGCGATCCAACCGCAATAGCCGTGGTGGCGCTCGTGGCGGTCACTGTAGGAGCAACCGTGCTCGCCTCACCGATGCCAAGCGCACCCGCGAGGGTGTACGTCGCAGCGTTGCCACCGTTAATAACCGAAGGGTTCGTCACAGTGACGGAGCATTCGGCGGCGGTGTTGGTTCCCACAGCGATTGCCTGAGTAATCGTCGCGGTGATGGTCGTCGGACTGGTAACAGTCGCGCTTGCAATCGACACAGCGTCATCGCCAGAGGCGACACCAATGCAGGTAGTACCACCCAAGGTGACCGTTGCGCCGTACTCAAAGCCAGCACCAGTAATGGTGACGGGCGTTGAAACAGCGGCAGTCGTAACGAAAGGCAGAGCCGAGGGGCTGACGTTCGAGACACCGTAACCGGTGATGCTGAAGCCGGCCGCTAACGAAGCGGATCCACCGTCACCGTTGGTCACAGCGACGTTGTAGGTGCCAGCCGTAGCGGCCGCACTCGTCACTGAGTTCGTTGGGGTAACGGAGTACGTGATTGACGTAGCCGTCGATGAGGTGTAGGTCGCTGTCAACGTGGTGCCATTAACCGTGCTCGTAAACGAGACGGACGGCGTACCAGTGAAGCCAGTGCCCGTAAGGACGACCGTCGTGGCACCATTTCCGTCACTCAAAGTGGCAGGAGCAATCGAAGTGATCGTCGGCGCAGCGTTCACCGTGAAGGCGCTCGCGAGCGTCGAGGTACCACTGTCGTCAGTGACCGTCAGGCTGTACGTACCGGGTGTCGTCGACGAAGTCGAAGCAAACGTTCCCGTCACGCTGGTCGCGGTTTCTCCGGTCTCCGTAAAGGTGGCGCCAGGAGCGGTCGAGGTGACCGTCACGTTGCCGCCGTCAGCTGCGAAAGTCGTGCCCGTAACTGTGAACGTTCCTGAGGCTCCCTCACCAAAGGTGTTCGTGGCCGTGCCGTGTGGCGAGAACGCAACCGACGTAACCGTCGTCGCGCCCGCCGCGGTGGCAATAGCCAGAGGCAGCGCCGCAGCTGCCAGCAAGGCGCCGGCAGCAAGTGCCTTTACCAAGTGGCGTTGTATCCGTCGTGGATTATTCATGGTCAATTCTCTCCATTCATAGAAGCCGAGTTCTGTCGGCCTTTAATTTTCAGATCATGCGGCACTGCGTTGTTGCTCACAAGGTAGGGCCTCGTGACAAAACACGGCCGTTTCCTTAAGAGCAAGTATAGGTAAGGAGTCCTCGCGGCGAGAAGTGGCGCGTGATTTCTTTCCAACATCACAGGAATGCGTTCGAACGAACTTCATTAGGTAAAACACCTGGTAAGCATTGTTATAAGAGCAAAGTTGCTTCACGGATTTCTTTGTTTGAATCGCCCTCAGAAAATCGTAACCATATTGTAAGCAGGCGTTTTGCCTCAGAGCCCGCACTTTTCATCGTGATTCGAATCGCTACAAACGCACAACAAAACACGCGCCCATCATCGTTAATAAGAGGAACGTAATACGCGTCGCTTCAAAAATCTCGCGTCGAAATTCAACTCGGCGGCGTTGACGGCTAGCGACGGTATTACACCCGCGGCGTTGATCCCGGTCGACGGCGCCGACTCGGTTTCGCCAGAGCGAAGGTAATTCAACTACGCAATCGCGCAACGGTTCGGACCAACTTCGAGCGCTGAGGCATCGACGTCACCGGACGCGCCGCCCGCATTGATACGAACGATCTCGCGATAGTTGCCCGGGCGATCCTTCACGTTCTTCACGGCCCACCCGACAAACTCGGCTTCACTAAGGCGCAGGGCTGGCAGCGTCCGCCGGAGCGAGCCCAGGTCCCGGGCTACAAACTCACCCGTTGTCACCTCAACGCCCGAGCCGTAGTGGGCCGGAAAGACGGTGATGTCGTCGTCTAACGGCAGGATTCGCTCGTGGAGGCTGTGATAGAGGTGATGCGCGTAGCCTTCGGCCTCGTCGGCCAAGTCGGGCCGCCCGACGCTCTCTAAGAACAAGGTGTCGCCGGTGAAGATGGCCGCATCAGCGATCTGGTACATCGTCGAACCTTCGGTGTGGCCCGGCACCGTCACCGAGGAGACGGCGAGGTTGATGCCCGGGGTGAGTTCGATCGTCTTTCCATCGCTTAACGGCTCGAACTCGAAACCGAATGGATCGGCCGGATTGAGACAGAGCGTCGCGCCGCTCACCGACGTGAGTTCTCTGGCGCCACTGAGGTGGTCGGCGTGAAGGTGCGTGTCTAGGACGTGCGTAATCTCCCAGCCGTGGTGAGCGGCGACGTCCAGGTAGCGCTGCACGTCGCGCGAGGGGTCGATCACGACCGCCCGGGTGCCGGCGCCCACCACGTAGGAGAGGCATCCCTTGCCGCGGCGACGGAGTTGGACGACCGTCGCGCCACCGAACTCACCCGTGACGATGTCGTAGGTCGAGGCCCACGTGCCCATGCCGCCCTCTAAGACCTCACTGGAAATGCCCCGCTCGGCGAGGAGGTCCGCCCCCTGGTGCGCCCTCGCGCCCATCGCGCACACGACGACGAGGTCCATGTCGCGGGGCAACTCGTTGAGTCGCTCGACGAGGGAGCCCAGCGGGATGTTGTGGGCGCCAGGAATATGCCACGCCTCGACCTCGTCGGGCTCTCGCACGTCGAGGAGGAACAGGCGCGAATCGTCCATCCGAGCGAGGAAGTCATCCCCGTTGATGGAAGAAATCGTCGCGGTCGCCACGTCTCCAGATTAGGACTCCAATCAAGGCGTCCCGCGACCTCAGTGTCGCTTGGGACTTAGAACGATTTCCCGCCCGCAGCCACTCGACGTCTCCGGACGGTCGGCGGTTCCACGGTGAAGGAGTCGCGAGGTAAGTTCGGCCCTGAGGGCGCCAACGCCCCCTTGGTGAGTGAAAGAGGACAGTATGGCGATTCGTGAGGTCGACGCCCAGGGGGCACTCGAACTGCTCGATGGCAACGCGGTGCTGATCGACGTGCGCCAGCCCAGTGAGTGGGACGCCGGACACGCGCCGATGGCGACGTTGATCCCGTTAGCGGAACTACCCGATCACCTCGACGAGTTGCCCCGAGACCGCGTCATCGTCTGCGCCTGTCGCTCGGGGGGACGTTCCTTGCGAGCGGCAACGTTCCTTGAGGAGAACGGCTTCGACGTCGTCAACCTCACTGGCGGCATGATCGCCTGGTTTGGCGACGACCTGCCCTTTGAGAGCGACGACGGCGAACCGACTATCGACTGACCGCCCTCAACGAGGCGTCTCCGACCGAGCCTCGAGCCCGGTCGGAGGAGTTTTCTGGCAGTCCCAACGGGATTTGAACCCGTGCCTCCACCTTGAGAGGGTGATGTCCTAGGCCACTAGACGATGGGACCATGAAAGCGCCAACGTTACCGTTGACTCATTCGCTCGGGGGCAAGGACTCGAACCCTGAATAACTGGACCAGAACCAGTTGTGTTGCCAATTACACCACCCCCGAAGGGCTCGGCAATCTTACCGGAGGTGGCTTCTTACTTGCCAGACGAGTGGTGGAGTTTCAGCGGCGTGGTCGTCCACGAGCTCAGACGTCCGTACCCGATGACCCGCCCGACGCCGACCGCGAGGGTCTCCTTGAGGTAGTAACGCCAGAGTTGATGCTTGATCGTCGGTGAGTTTCGCACCGGTGAGGGATAGGGCGTGAGGCCCTGGGCCGCAGCGATGGCCATGGCGCGGTACTCGTGGAACGGGTCGGTCACGGTGATCACCGTGGTGATGTGGTGACGCGCCAGGGAAGGGATGACGCTCTCGACGTTCTCCCAGGTGTCAGAGCCCGAGCCCTTGATGATCCGGTCCTTCGCGACACCGTGGTCCTCTAGATACGTCGCCGAGACGCCCGCTTCGGTGTAGACGTCACCGGGCCGGCGCCCGCCGGTGACGACCATCCAGGGGGCGCGGTGGTGGCGGTACAGGTCAAGCGCCTGGTCGAGGCGCGCCCGCAGTTCCGGCGACGGCGTGCCGTTGTCCTCGGTGGTGCCAAAGACGAGGATCGCCTGCGCGTCGTGAGTCGTGTGCTCGTGGCCCCGCCACCAGATCTGAATGAACGTCACCGCGAAGTAGAGCACCAGCGCCACGAGGAACAGCCCGATGATCCGCGCGACGATCTTGAAGGGACCGAGGATCACCCCGGTCGCTCGAGGGCGGCTCGCACACGCTCGATGGTCGTGGCGCGTCCGAGGAGCTCCAAGGACTCAAAGAGCGGGGGGCCCACCAGCGTGCCGGTGACCGCACAGCGGATCGGTGCCTGCGCTTTGCGCAGGGCGAGTCCCATGCTCTCACCGAGTTCGGCGACCGCTTCGTGCAGCGACGCCGCCACCCACTCCCCGACCTTCTCGAACCTCTCGATCGCGCCCTCGAGCAGACCTCGCCCGTTGGCGTCGTTGGTGATGACCTTGGCGAAGGCCGTCTCGTCAATGCGCGGTTCGTCGAGAAAGAAGAATTCGACCATCGGCGCGATCTCCCCGAAGGTCGCCACGCGCTCTTGGATCAGCGGGGCCACGCGCGCGTAGAGCTCGGCGTCGAACTGGTCCTCGCGCCAGGGCGCCTCGCGGTCACTCGGTCGCCACCCGCTCGCCCACGGGGCGACCCAGGGCGCACTGGCCGCGATGAACGCCTCGATGTCGAGTGCTCGCAGGTACTCGCCGTTCATGTGGGTCAGCTTCTTCACGTCGAAAAAGGCCGGCGAGTGCGAGACGTCCTCCAAGCGAAACTCCTCGACCATCGTCGAGAGCGGCACGATCTCCTCGTCCCCCCTCGGGCTCCAGCCGAGCAGCGCCAGGTAGTTAACGAAAGCCTCGGGCAGATATCCCTGGTCGCGGTAGAGCTCGGTCGCGACGGCGTCGCGCCGTTTGGAGAGTTTCTTACGCTGCTCGTTGACGAGCAGCGGTAGGTGGGCGTAGAAGGGCAGCGGCACGTCCTCGCGCGCGGCCGCGTTCAGGGCCGACCAGAGCAGGATCTGCTTCGGGGCGTTGGCCAGGTGCTCCTCCCCGCGGATCACGTGGGTGATGCGGTCGTGTCGGTCGTCGTTCACGTTCGCCAGCGCGTAGAGCACGTCGCCCGAGGACTTCGCGACGACGAAGTCCTCGATCTGGTCGTTGGCGAACTCGACGTCGCCGCGCACCAAGTCGTGCACCACCGTGACGCCCTCGCGCGGCGTGCGAAAGCGCAGCGCCGTGTCGACGTCGCGCTCGAGGCCGCGGTCGCGACAGAACCCGTCGTAGCCGGGTGGGGCGCCGGGGGCCTTGCGGGCTTCGACCATCGCGGTCGTGCAGTCGCAGTAGTAGAGATACCCCATTCGACGGAGCAAGAACGCCGCCGCCTCGTGCGCGGAGCGCGCCTCGCTCTGTCGATACGGTCCCTCGTCCGGGGTGAAGCCGAGCCACTCCATCGAAGAAGTGATCGCGCCCACCCACTCTTCTTTGTTGCGCGACTCGTCAGTGTCCTCGATGCGCAAGATGAAGACGCCGCCGGGGTGTTGGCGCGCGATCATCCAGTTAAAGAGCGCGGTGCGTGCGGTGCCGACGTGGAACATGCCCGTGGGCGAGGGTGCGATGCGGACCCGAGGTCCGCCCGCCTTACTCCTCAAGTGAGATGGCGCCGTTGGGACAGCCCGCCTCGGCTTGACGCAGGCGCTCGGTCAACTCCGGTCCGGGGCTCTCGTTCAAGACGTAGAGGAAGCCGTCGTCGCGAACCTCGAAGACCTCGGGGGCGATTCCCATGCACACGGCGTTGGACGTGCACAGGTCGAAATCAACGTTGACTTTCATACGTCCTCCTTTCTTCTTATCGTACAAGCGACGCTTCGGGGACCGCGTCGAGCGCCGTCCTATGCTCGTCCCTGGCAAAGGACGGCTCTTCATGGATCATCGCTCGCTCGGTTCCCTCTCGGTCTCGGTCGTCGGGGTCGGGTGCAACAACTTCGGCGCCCGCCTCGATCAGGTCGCCACCACCGCCGTCGTCGACGCCGCATTTGAGGCGGGGATCAACTTCTTTGACACCGCCGACATCTACGGCGCGACGCAGTCCGAGGTCTTCTTAGGCGTCGCCCTGGGCGCCCGGCGCAGCGAGGTCGTCGTCGCCACGAAGTTCGGCATGCCCATTGACGACACGCACTTCGGCGCGAGTCCCGCCTACGTGCGAGCGGCCTGTGAGGACTCGCTGCGCCGGCTCAACACCGACTACATCGACCTCTACCAGTTGCACTACCCCGACGCCACCGTGCCGATCGAAGAGACCCTCGGCGCGCTCGCTGAACTCGTCGCCGCCGGCAAAGTACGCGAGATCGGCTGTTCGAACTTCACCGCCGAGCAACTCAGAGCGGCGAAGGTCGCCGCGGGCGGTGGGCCGTCCTTCGTCTCGGTGCAGAACCAGTTCTCGCTCCTCGACCGCAGTCCCGAACGCGACGGTGTGCTCGAGGCCTGCCGTGAACTCGGCGTGGGATTCTTGCCCTTCTACCCCCTCGCCAACGGGCTCTTGACGGGCAAGGTGCGTCCCGGCGAGGCACCGCCCGCGGGCACGCGCCTCGCCGCGATGCCCACCGAACGCAGCGCCCACTGGTTGAGCGAGGAGATGAAGAGTCACGTCGCGTCGCTCATCGCCTACGCCGACCGTGCCGACACGCCGCTGCTCAGCTTCGCCTTCTCCTGGCTGCTCAGCCACGACGTCGTCGCCTCGGTGATCGCCGGGGCCAGTTCGCCCGCGCAGATTGAAGCCAACGCGGCGGCGTTGCGTGAACTCACCCCGGGTCAGCTCGAGGAGCTGGCCCGTTTGACCACCTAGTCGCTATGAGGCCTTCACGACCGCGACCAGTTTGGTCAAGGTGTCCTTCGCGTCGCCGAAGACCAGGATGGTCTTGGGGTTGTAGAGCAACTCGTTGTCGATACCCGCGAAGCCCGGCCGCATGGAGCGCTTTAGAAAGACGACGTTCTCGGCGAGATCGGCGTGGATGATGGGCATGCCGTAGATCGGCGAGGAGGGATCGTTCGCGGCGGCGGGATTGACAGTGTCGTTCGCCCCCACGACCATCGCCACGTCGGCCGTCTGTAGTTCCGAGTTCGCCTCGTCCATCTCGATGAGATCCTCGTAGGGCACGTTCGCCTCGGCGAGTAGGACGTTCATGTGACCGGGCATACGCCCGGCGACCGGGTGGATGGCGTAGAAGACTTGGACATCCTTCGCCTCAAGCAGCTCGGCGAGCTCGCGCAACACCTGCTGAGCCTGGGAGACCGCCAGCCCGTAGCCGGGGATGAGGACGACTTTGCTGGCGAAACTGAGGAGCACCCCGATGTCCTCGGGGGTTCCTGAGCGAACACTGCGCGCCTCGCCGCCGTCGGCTCCCGTGGCCGTGATGACCGAACCGAAGGCGGAGAACAACACGTTCGACAGGCTGCGCCCCATCGCCTTGCTCATGAGCCTCGTCAACAAGATGCCCGACGCCCCGACGAGGGTGCCCGCGATGATCAAGAGGTTCGAGCCCAGCGTGAAGCCCGAGGCGGCGACGGCGAGTCCCGTGAAGGAGTTGAGGAGCGAGATCAACACCGGCACGTCCGCTCCACCGATGGGCAAGACGAAGGCGACGCCCAGCACGAAGGAGAGCGCCAGAAGGGTCCAGAGCAGTGGCGTCGAGCCCGAGACCAGGATCGTGATGATCAACGCCACCGCGATCAGACCGACTACAGCGTTGATGATCTGTTGGCCCGGGTAGGTGATGGGCCGTCCGGTCATGAGCTCTTGGAGTTTGGCGAAGGCGATCGCCGAACCCGCGAACGAGACGGTGCCGATCAACACCCCGAGCAGCACTTCCAAGGTCACGTAGGTCGCGGGGTGTGATGACTTGATGTGGACGAACTCCGTGATCGAGACCAACGACGCGGCGCCACCACCGACGCCGTTGAAGATGGCGACCAGTTGGGGCATCGCCGTCATCTCGACGAAGCGCGCCGTGGGCACGGCGATGATGGCGCCGATGAACATCGCCAGGAGGATCAAACCGACGTGGTGGAGCGAGTGACCGTCGACGTACTTAAAGAACGTCGCCACGATCGCCACCAACATGCCGAAGGCCGCGACGAGGTTGCCCCTTCGCGCGTGCTTGGGACTGCCGAGGCCCTTCAGCGCGACCAGGAACGTCGTCGCACTGAAGAGGTAGAGCAGGTCAATGAGCGTTTCGCGACTCACGGGGTGTCCCCGTCCGACTTCGTCGTGGGCGCCTTGGGCTGGCGGGGCTTGAACATCTCGAGCATCCGGTCCGTCACCACGAAACCTCCGACGACGTTGAGCGTCGCCAGGATCACCGCGAGAAATCCGAGCACCTCTTCTAAGTTCGTCGCCGCCGATCCGAGTACCAGCATCGCGCCGACGAGGATGACGCCGTGGATGGCGTTCGAGCCGCTCATGAGGGGGGTGTGGAGGATGCTGGGCACCTTGGCGATGATCTCGGTGCCCACGAAGGCGGTCAGGATCAGGACGGTCGCGTACTGCAACAAGACGTTCATTCGCTCTCCTTCACGTCCGGGGTGATCGCCACGACCGCCACGCCGAGCGCCTCGGCCGTGGGCGCGTGATGGACCGCCCCGCCGCTCGCGACCGTCACGCCGAGGACGATCTCGTCACTCCAGTCCGGGTGTAGTTCGCCCTTCGAACCGAAGAGACCGAGGAGTTTGAGCACGTTGTTCGCGTACATGAAACTCGCGTGCGTGCCCATCTCGGCCGGCGGATTGGACATACCCACCACGCGAACGCCGTGGTGCTCGACGACCTCGCCCACCTTGGTGAGTTCGCAGTTCCCGCCGCCGTCGGCGGCCATGTCGATGATCAAGGATCCTTCGGCCATCGCTTCGACCATGGTCGCGGTGACCAGGATGGGCGAACGGCGACCGGGCACCGCGGCCGTCGTGATGACGACGTCGGAGTTGGCGACTTCACTCAGCAGCGCCGCCTGTTGGGCTTGGCGCTCGTCGTCGGTCAGTTCGCGCGCGTAGCCCCCCGACGCGTCCGCGGTGACGCCGAGTTGCACGAAGACCGCGCCCGCGGATTCGGCCTCTTCCTTCGCGGCGCTGCGCACGTCGTAGGCTCGGACCTTCGCGCCGAGACGCTTCGCGGTGGCGATTGCTTGGAGACCCGCGACGCCCACGCCCATGACCAGAACCTTCGCCGGTCGAATCGTCCCCGCGGCCGTCGTCAGCAGCGGAAAGAAGCGGTCGAAGTGGCTCGCCCCGGATAACGCCGCACGGTAGCCCGAGACGGTGGACTGACTCGAGAGCGCGTCCATGTACTGCGCGCGCGAGATGCGTGGCAACAGGTCGAAGGAGACCACGGTGACTCGACGCTCGTTGAGCGCCCGTAGGACCTCGAGCGCGAGCAGTGGCGAGAGGAAGGAGAGGTGGAGGGAGCCTTCGGGCACCCGGGCGGCCTCCTCGAGGGACGGCGCATTCACGCGCACGTTCACGTCACCGGCCGCGGCGTCGACGACGCTCGCCCCGACCTCGACGTAGCGCTCGTCGGCGAAGTGCGCGAGGGCGCCCGCGCCGCGTTCGACCTCGACCTGCCAACCGTCAGTGACGAGTGCCTTGACGGCGTCGGGGGTCAGCGCGACGCGGGTCTCACCGGGGCGCGACTCCTTAAAGAGCGCAATTTTCACCTCAATGTTCTAGCAGTCGCGCGAATCGCGTTGCGTCCTTAGACGGACGCGAACTCGACGATCGTGGCGGCGAGTTCGCGCGGGGCCTCGAGGGGCACCCAGTGACCGTGGCCCTCGAAGCGCCGGTACGTGAATCCCGCCGCGCAGTAGGTAGCGGAGTTCGTCATCTGCACCTCGGTCAAGGCGAAGTCGCCGCTCGACCAGATCCCGAGCACCGGCACGCTGACCGGCGGGAGCGGCGCGGGTTCCACGATGAAGGCGTCGGGGGCCAAGTTGGCGCGGTACCAGCGAAGGTGCGCGCTCATCTGGCCGTCGCGCTCGAGCTCTTCGATCACCGCCTCGACCCGGGGGTGTCCCACCCACCGGCGCATCGCTTCGTAGTCGTTCTTGCGCAAGAACCCCTCGCCCACGCCCTCGTAGGAAAAGAGCAGCGTGTACCAACTCTTCACCTGTTGCGCGATGCCGGCCGTGCGAAAGGCGCTCGGATGTCCGACCGACACGACGACCGCCCGCTCGATGAGATCCGGTCGGCCGATCGCGACCGCCCAGGTAAGGGCGGCCCCCCAGTCGTGGCCGACGAGGGTGACCTTCTCTTCACCGAGGGCGGCGACGACCGCGGCCACGTCGGCGACGAGGTGGTGCATGAGGTAGCTCGAAAGTTCCTCGGGCTTGTCACTGCGCCCGCAACCGCGCAGGTCAACGGTTGCGACGCGGTACCCGGCCCGCACCAACTCCGGCACGACGTCGTCCCACAGCGCCGACGTGTCGGGCCAGCCGTGGAGCAGTACGACCGTGGGGCCGTCGCCGTCCACGTTGACGTGCAGGTTGACGCCGCCGTTCGCCACGCTCATCGTCGTCACCCCAGCGAAGGTAGTCCCCCGAGGGGTGACGTGCTAGCGGTCCTCGTCGAGCGGCGTCATCGGCACCTTCGAAATCGGCACCGACGCGAGACGACGGCCGTCGAAGTGCGCGCGTAAGAAGATCCGCCCCGCTCGGCGGGCGAAGTACAACAAGAAGAGCGCGATGGGCACCTCGAAGACGACCGCCAGGATCACGCTCTCGTCGAGGTTGCTCGGGTTCGCCGTCGTGACGTCGAACCACGCGTCGAGAAGTAACAACGCCGCCAACACCGTGGCGAAGACCATGAAGAGTGCGCGTCGTCGCCACGCCGCCCACGCGGTGGCGAGGATCATGACGATCTCTCCGACGTCGAGACCGACCCACGCCAAGTCCCAGTGGTGCGCCTCGTAGCGCAGCGGCAGCCGCCACCCGAGAAAGATCGTCCATACGATCTCGAGCATCGCGGCGACCACCAGCGCCACGAGGAGCCGCTCACGCGTGTCGTGCGGCGCGAAGTGGCGGGCCACGTCCTAGCGGGTGACGGGCACCGGATTTTGGAGCGCGTCGAACATCGCGCGCGTGCCCACGGCCAGTGCCTCGCGCTCGGCGTCGCTGAGCACGTCGAAACACTCGGCCACCAGGGCGCTCGTCAACTCCTCGGCGCGGCGTTTCTTCGCCTCGAGCTCGTCGGTCACGGTCGGCGCGGCGCTCTCGGGGTAGCCGTGCAACGCGAAGACCGTGACGTCTTGGAGGTAGCAGGCGGCGACGGGGTCGAGCTCAACGTCATTGACCGCTTTGATGTGAAGTCCCCCGCGAAGTTCGCGCAGCAAAATCGTCCCGAGGTACGCGGCGTGCACCGGATCGGCGGGCGCGGGGAACTTGCGGTATCCCTCGACCAAGGGGCACTCGGCACTCATGTCCGCGTCGGCCACCTTGCGCGCCGCGGCGGCGAAGGCCGCGAGCACATCCGGGTCGATCCCCCCGAAGGTGCGATCGGCGAAGGCGTAGGCGGCCTCGACGTGCGCGCTCGCCGTCGCCACGGGGTCGGCCTTGGTCTTGGCCTGGGTCCAGAGGGCGTCGATGACCCCGGGGTCGAAGAACGTGAAGGCGTCGAGGACCGTCTGCGTGTCGACGTCGCCGAGCACGCCGCCTCGACCGAGGCCGTAGAACTCGAAGACGTTGAGCCCGTGCTCGCGACCCTCCGCCTTGGTGAGGGGGTCGAAGTAGAAACTCATGCCGAGAATCTGGATCGGATCAGCGGTGACGTCAGAGAGTTCGAGAGCGTTCATGAGTCGACTCTAGGTCCGTGCGTCGGCTCCCGCACCGGGACGGACGCTGGGGCGAAGGCCGTCGCGACGCACGCGAAGTTCTATCCGCGAGCCTTGGTCGACCTCGACGAATCGCGCGGACCCCCCGTGGCGCAGGGCGATCTCGGTGACGATGGCGAGTCCGAGTCCCGTGCCGCCCGAACGTCGAGAGCGCGCCGAGTCCGCCCTCGAGAACCGCTCGAAGAATTTGCCGCTCTCGGCGACGTCGATGCCCTCGCCGTCGTCACTCACTACTACGACGGCGTCGTCGCCGTCGTAGTGCGAGTCGAAACGCAGTTCGCTCTGGGCGTAGCGCATCGCGTTGTCGACGACGTTGCGCACCATGCGCGTGAACATCGCGACGTCGCCCGTCACGCGAGTCGGCTGGACCATCGAGGTGTCGACCGACAGTTCGCTGATCGAGCGCACGCGCGAGGCCTCCTCGTAGAGCAGGTCGTCGAAGTCGACGTCCACCCGTTCGGACTCGATGTGGTCCTCATCGTGACGAGCCAGCCAGAACAGGTCCGCGATGATCCCTTCCAGGCGCCGGCCCTCACGCATGACGACTTCGGCCACCTCGGGCCAACTGGTGTTCGCGGCGTCCCCGGTCGCGCGTTCGGTGGTCGCGAGCAGCGTCGTCAAGGGACTTCTCAGTTCGTGACTGGCGTTCGAGACGAACTCCTGTTGGAACCGCGACGCGGCTTCGAGGCGGTCGAGCATCTCATTTAACGTGCGCGCCATGCGCGCGACCTCGTCGTCACCACCGGTCACCGGGACGCGCTGGGTGAGGTCTTGGGCGGCGATGGCGTCGACGCGGCGACGAATCGCCTCGACCGGCGCCAGCGCCAAACCGATACCGAGCCAGATCAGTGCGCCCGAGAGCAGCAAGAGCAGCGGAAACGAGATCAACAAGCTCGCGAGGAGCACTCGCACACTGTGCTCGATCGGTCCGCCGTAGACGAAACCGAAGATCAGCCCCGGTCCGCGCGTGGTGGTGATGCTCGCCACCTGGCCCGAACTCAACTCCGGCAGCGTCGCGTCGGTGGCGGCGTCGCGGATGAACTTGATGTTCAGCGCCTCGCCGGTCCCGAAACCGACGACGGGACGCGCGAGGACCGGCGCGTTCTCAATGGCCGAGCTGGCCGCCCAGACGGTAGTGCCCGCGGCGTTGGTGACTTGCACCACGACGTCGCCGCGCGTGGCGAGGATGAGGGGATGGTGACTCGTCGCCGGGGCCGCGTCGACGCGCATCTGGGTCTGCTCCATGACCGCGTCGATCTGATTGGAGGCTTGGGTCAACAAGGAACGGTGCACGAGGCTCACCAGTGCGATACCGGTGAAGGTCAAGATCACCGCGATCGCTATGACGAAGATGATCGTCAGGCGCGCGCGGATCGAGAGCTGATGCGAGCGCGCCACTACTCCTCGCGAGCGCTGTAGCCGGCCCCGCGCACCGTACGGATGATCGAGGGCCTATTGGCCACGTCGATCTTCTTGCGCAGGTACCCGACGTAGACCTCGACGATGTTCTGATCACCGTTGAAGTCCTCGCCCCACACGGCCGAGAGGATCTCCGCCTTGGTGAGGGTGAGGTTGGCGTGGGACATCAGGCATTCGAGGAGCGAGAACTCCCGGGGCGTCAAGGTGACCGGCCGTCCGTGGGAGAGCACGTGGCGACTCTCCGGATCGAGGGAGACCTCGCCGACGTTGAGTTGTTGCGGGCGGCCCCGCTCGCCACGTCGTAACAACGCGTGGATGCGCGCCATGAGGACGCGTCGCTCGAAAGGTTTGCGCAGGAAGTCATCCGCCCCGACGTCGAGCCCTTCGATCTCGTCCCACTCACCCTCTTTGGCCGTCAACATCAACAGCGGGGTCGCCACGCCGGCGGCTCGTAGGTCCTGACAGACGCGAAAGCCGCTGCGTTTGGGCAACATGATGTCGAGCACGATGACGTCGTAGGTGCCGTGCAGCGCCTCGTCGAGTCCGCTGTCCCCGTCGTGACGCTGGACGACGGCGAAACCTTCGTCCACTAAGAGTCCGGCAACCGCATCGGCGAGATCGTGATCGTCCTCAACGAAGAGCACCCGACGAGGTTCATCGCTCATTGGAGGTAGAGGTTACCGTTGCTCCCTTCGACGACATTGAGCCTGGTCAAGCCGTGCGGCGCGGGGCCGACGATCACGTCGCCGTTGCTCACTTGGAACTCTGAGCCGTGGCAGGGACACACGATGATCTTGTTCGTGCTCGAATACCCCACGGTGCAGCCCATGTGTGGACAGACCGCGTCATAGGCGACGAAGTCCCCGTTGTCGGTGTGGATGACGATGCCCGGATCGCCGTTCGAGGGGATCGTGAAGCTCGCCGCTTGATTGGCCGGCACTTGGCTAGCCGCACCAAGCAAGGTCCCCTTGGGCGTCGCGGATCCCGGGGGTGCCGTCGTCGTAACGACCGGCGTGGTCGTGGGCGGCGTCGTCTCGCCAGAAGGGATGGTCACCGGCAACGTGGTGGTAGTGGTCGGGGCCGAGAGCGAGCGTCCACCCGTCGAGGCGGGCGCGGGAGCGCCACCAATGGCCCGACCGGTTTCCGCGGCCGCGACGCCGAGGAGCGCCACCGCTGCGGCGGTCGTGCCACCCACGATGAGCGACCGGCGATCGAGGCCGACGCCGCGTGTACTCAGTGACGGGCGCTCGCCCATTAGGACCGGGCACACGGCCGCGTCACAGGGCAGTTCTGCGCGCGCACGGCAGTGGCCCTGGTGATAGTGACCACAGATCGACTGCACGGTGGCGAAGGGGATCGCCACGAGACCGAGTGGCGCCGAGCCCGACGTCGCGGCGGCGCGGTTCGCGATCCACGCGTCGAGCGAGAGCCGCGATCCGCCGCCCGCGATGAGAAAGGGTGTCCAGGCGAAGATGAACACGATGTCCGCGCCCGTGAAATAGGGCGAGGCGTGAAAGCTCACCGTCAAGAACAACGTGAGCGATAACAACAGGCCCCCGAGGGCCGCGACGCGCGTCCACAGTCCGAGCAACGTGCCCACGCCGACCGCCAACTCGCTGAAGGCGATCAGGTACCCCATGGGCTTGGCCACGCCCTCTACGTGACTGAGCAGTGCGTGCACCGGGCTCGTGTGCACCGCCGCCATTATCTCGGCCTGAATCGAGATGGGACTCTTCGGATTGAAGAAGTTCGGGTTGGCCAGTTTCTGCAGCCCCGCGAAGGCGAAGGTCCCTCCGATGAACAGCCGCAGGGGTAGCAGGGCCCACTCACTCAAGGCCCAGGCGCGTACGGGAGCGCCGAAGGGTAGCCGTCGCTCGCGACGCGAGGCGCCCGCGCCGGTGGGAGAGGACATCGTCCAATGGTGCCACAGGCCCGTGAACGCAGTAACCGCACCACCAAACTCTTGGCCACGCGGTATCAACCACAATGGAGTGATGTTGAGCGCGTCGATCGTGTCGTATCTCGTCGGGAGGATTCAAGACCTTCCCGCGGGACTCGTCTACGGCTTGGTCGCGTTCTTGGTCTTCGCCGAAGCCGGACTCTTCATCGGCTTCATCCTGCCCGGGGAGACGGCGGTGATCGTGGCGGGGGTCGTGGCGAGTCGGGGTCACGTCAACGTGGTGACGCTGTGTGTCATCGTCGTACTCTCGGCGATCGCGGGCGACTCACTCGGCTACGAGATTGGTCAGCGTTACGGTCAGCGGCTCTTCGCGCTGCCGATGTTGCGCTCTCGGCGCCCCGCGCTCGAACGCGCGCTCGACGGGTTGCGTCGCCGGGGACCGATCTACGTCTTCATCGGGCGATTCACCGCGTTCTTGCGCGCGATCGTGCCGGGACTCGCGGGCATGAGCCCGCTGTCGTACCGCCGCTTCTTTATCGCCAACGCCGCCGGTGGCCTGATCTGGGGCGTCACCTACACGCTGCTCGGCTACTTCGCCGGCCACGCCCTCGATTCGATCGAGCGTTACTCCGGCTGGGCGGGCCTCGGGATCCTCGTGGTGGTCATCGCCTTCATCATCGGCGCGCACTTCGCCAAGAAACGCGGTGAGGCGTTGCTCGAAGCGTCCCTGCAACGTGACGACTCCGAGTCCGGCGAAGGTTCAGCGCAGGGCGACCAGTAGCTCTTCGGGCGCCTGCACCCCCCAACGACCGTCGCGACGCACCAAAAGTCCGGTCGCGCAACTCGTCGGGCCGCTCCCACGAAGCAGCGAGCGAACGTGGATCTCCTCGACGCCGTCTCGTTCGCGCGCGTCAAGGAGCACGTCGGGTGCCACGTCGAGGTCGAAGGTCACGCTGGTGGTGACCAGTCGCGGTCCGACCGTGGTGTCGGCGCGCAGCGCCGCTTGAATCGCGGCAATCTGCGCGTGGGCGAAATTCGCGTCCTTCTTCGCGTTCTTTCGCCACGGCGGCCCACACGCTCGCAGGAACCCATTGGTCACCAACGCCTGCGGCTGGGCGAAGGCGACAACGCCCGTCACGAGGTCGCCGAATCGTTCGGTGACGCGCCGGGCGTGATCGAGGACGTGCGGGACCACCCAGGGCAACAGCCAGGCTTCTTGGCCTAGCCACGACGGCCACACCGCGTCGACGAGCACTACGGTCACCTCGAGACCCCGCGAGCGCGCGTGCGCGAGCACGGCCCCGTAGCGCTCGAGTGCCGCCTCGTCGAGAGTGCCCGCCTTCGGTTCGATCCGCGCCCACTCGAGAGTCAGTCGCACCCCGTCGACCCCGAGGTCAGCCACCACGTCGAGGACGTCCTCGTAGTCGCGCCAGAGGTCGTCGGCCGACCCGGGGCCGCCGTGGCGACCGAGGGCGATGGTCGGGGCGTAACAGGTCATCGGTTCGCCCGCCCGGTCGAATCCGCCCTCGACCGAGTAGCCCTCGATGGTGAGCAGCAAGCGGGCTCGCGTCGTCATCGGCTCAGTTTCGCACGGGCGCGAAACACGACCGTCCACTAGCGTTTGCCCGGTGCCCGACAGGGCGGTCAAGAGGAGACCTAATGGCTGACGAAGTCCTTCGCGAACGACGTGGACACGTTGAAGTGCTCACCATCAACCGGCCCGAGGCCCGCAACGCCATCAACCTCGCCACCGCCACCGCCCTGTCGGCCGCCCTCGACGAGATCGAGGACGACGACGACGTGTGGGTCGTGGTGCTGACGGCGGCCGGTGACAAGGCGTTCTCGGCCGGCATGGACCTGAAGGCGTTCGCCACCGGCGAGTTCCCCATTACCGAGAAGGGGTTCGGCGGCATCACCAAGCGCGACTTCCCGAAGCCGCTCATCGCCGCCTGCAACGGCTCGGCGCTGGCCGGTGGCTGCGAGATCGTGCTCAGCTGCGACCTGGTGGTGGCGGCCGACCACGCCAAGTTCGGGATCCCCGAGGTGGCCCGCGGCCTGGTGGCCGGAGCCGGCGGCCTGATCCGGCTCCCGAAGCGCCTGCCCCAGGCGATCGCACTCGAGCTGGCCCTCACCGGTGAGCCCATCGACGCCGACCGCGCCCTGCAGATCGGGCTCATCAACAAGGTCGTCCCCGGTGCGCAGCTGCTGGCTGAGGCCCTGGCCCTGGCCGAGCGCATCGCCAAGAACGCGCCCCTGGCCGTCCGGTTGTCCAAGCAGGTCATGAAGCAGGCCGCCGAGCTGCCCGAGAAGGAGGCCTGGGCCATCAACGACGCCGTGTTCGGCGAGATCGGCAAGTCGTCCGACGCCCTGGAGGGCGCCATCGCCTTCGCCGAGAAGCGCGAGCCCAACTGGACCGGCAAGTAGCCCGACCGCAGCGGTGGCACTCCCCCTGCTGGCCGAGTCGGGTCCGACCCTCGCCTCCGGCCTGGACGGGTTCCGCCTGATCCTCCACGTCCTGGCCGCCACCATCTGGGTGGGCGGGCAGTTCACCGTGGCCGGGCTGCTGCCCACCATCCGCTCCCTCGGTGACGACGCCCCGAAGCAGGTGGCCCGGGCCTTCGCCCGGCTGCTGTGGCCCGCCTACGCCGTCCTCATCGTCACCGGGTTCTGGAACATCAGCGCCGTGCACGCCAAGAACGCCTCGTCGGCGTGGAACGCCGTGCTGGGCATCAAGATCACGTTCGTCCTGATCGCCGGGGTGGCCGTCTTCCTCNNGCCCTCGCCCTCGGCGTGTTCCTGGCCGGCTGACCAGCACCGTCGACCGCCCGTCATCCGGCGGGTCGGTCGGCGCCGAACTACAACCGGGTCTAACCTGGGGCCAGCACTCGACAAGGGAGCCACCGTCATGTCGTTCACCCCGCCAGCAGAACTCTTCGGCGAACAGGGCATCATCGTCCTCATCGTNNGCTCCGGCTCCGGCCCCCGCACCGGCCCCGGCCCCGCCCGCCGCCGACGGGTCCGCAGGCACCACTTCCTGAGCGACCGGCACCCGTGCCGTCGGACATCGGAGCGGACACTGACCGTCCGCGCACCGACACGGCACCGGTCGGCTGGCGCATCCCGTTCTGGGCCCTCCAGGTCTTGGAGCTCGGTGTCGCCTTCCTGCTCGTCACCCA
>PLER01000038.1 GCA_003136495.1 Acidimicrobiaceae bacterium | reverse complement strand
ACGGCCCACCCCACAAATTCTGCCTCGCTGAGGTTTAGCGCGGGCAACGTTCGGCGAAGCGCGCCCAAGTCCCGGGCTACAAACTCTCCCGACGACACGTCAACGCCCGGGCCGTAGTGGGCCGGAAACACGGTGATCTCGTCGCTAAGCGGCAGAATGCGCTCGTGGAGGCTGTGGTACAGGTGGTGCGCGTACCCCTCGGCCTCATCGGCCAGGTCGGGTCGCCCGACGCTCTCTAAGAACAACGTGTCGCCGGTGAAGATGGCCTCGTCGGCGATCTGATACATCGTCGAGCCTTCGGTGTGGCCGGGCACCGTGACGGACGAGACAGCCAAGTTGATGCCGGGCGCCAACTCAATGGTCTTGCCATCTTCTAAGGGTTCGAAGTCGAATCCGAAAGGATCCGCCGGGTTGAGACACAGCGTCGCGCCGCTCACCGACGTGAGCTCTCGTGCCCCGCTCAGGTGGTCGGCGTGCAAGTGCGTATCTAAAACGTGCGTGATCGTCCAGCCATGTTGCGTGGCGATGTCCAGATAACGCTGCACGTCGCGGGAGGGATCAATCACGACCGCCCGTGTGCCGGATCCCACGACGTAAGAAAGGCAACCCTTACCCCGACGACGGAGCTGGACGACCGCCGCACCACCGAACGCACCCGAGACGAGGTCGTAGGTCGACGCCCACGTCCCCATGCCACCTTCTAATACGTGACTCGAAAGCCCACGCTTGGCGAGAATCTCGGCACCCTGGTGCGCTCTCGCGCCCATGGCGCATACGACCACGACGTCCTGGTCGCGGGGTACCTCGTCAATACGTTCGGCCAAGGAACCCAAAGGGATGTTGTGGGCGCCGGGAATGTGCCACGCCTCGACCTCGTCGGGTTCTCGAACGTCCAGGAGAAAGAGACGTGGGTCTTCCAACCGTTCGAGGAAGTCATTCCCGTTGATGGAAGAGATCGTTGCGGTCGTCACGCCCCCAGATTAGGACTGGAATCATGGCGCCTTGCGGGTTCGGGCAGGAATGCCGTGCCCACCGCGGTTTCGACGTAGTCAGCGCGTCTCGACCACCGGCGTGGCCGTCGCGCCCGAGAGGACCGCGAGGTAAGTTCGGCGTGGAGGGCGCCACTGCCCGTACTTTGATGGAGGAAAGAGGACAGCATGGCGATTCGCGAGGTCACCGCCCTCGAGGCGCTCGAGTTGCTCGACGGCGACGCGGTGTTGATTGACGTACGCCAGCCCGGGGAATGGGACGCCGGCCATGCGCCGATGGCGACGTTGATTCCCCTCGCCGAACTACCCGATCACCTCGATGAGTTGCCAAAAGACCGGGTCATCGTCTGCGCCTGTCGTTCCGGGGGGCGTTCGCTGCGAGCGGCGACGTTCCTCGACGAGAACGGTTTTGATGTGGTGAACCTCACTGGCGGCATGATCGCCTGGTTCGCCGAAGACCTGCCCTTTGAGAGCGACGACGGCGAAGCCTCAATTGAGTGATCTCTCGATGAGACCACTCTGAGCGAGCCACCGGCTCGATCAGAAGAATTCCGCGAAGTTCCAACTTGACCTATACCCCTAAAAGCGGTCCACGGTTATGAGAGTTTGGTCGTTATCTACCTGGAGGTAGAGATGCCCAAGCGTTATCCCATAGAGCTTCGACGAGACGTCTGCAAGCGTTTGCTGGCCGGTGCGTCCGTGGTCGGACTCGCACGAGAGACGGGCCTGTCACAGGGCACGCTCTTTCGATGGAAGAAGCAAGCCTTCATCGACGCCGGCTTAGCGCCGGGTGTGAAGAGCCTGGAAGTCGATGAGTTGGCTCAAGCCCAGCGCACCATCGAAGAGCTCGAGACCGAGCTCGCCCTCGTGCGCGCGGCCGCCGCCATCTTCAACGGCGAGGAACCGATCAGCCCAAAAGACGGTGCCAGGTTGCCGAGGCGTTAAGCAACCTGGGCTACAGCGAGCGAGCGGCCTGTGAGGTCGTGAACGTTTCGCGCAGCGTCTACTACGAATACAAATACCACGTGCCCAGTGATCGCGAGATCCGTCGAGTGCTCCTCTCGGACCTCGTCGCGGACATCCACGAGCGCTCCCGCGGCACCTACGGCATGCTCCGGATCAGGGCCACCTTGCGCATCGAGCACGACATGATCGTGAATGGCAAGCTCATCCGCTCGATCATGGGAGAACTGAAGATCCACGGCCTCCCCGGACCGAAACGGAAGAAGAAGAACCAGGTGAACGTCGCGACCGAGGAGGACCTCGTCCAGCGCAACTTCACCGCCGATCGCCCCGACGCGCTCTGGTTGACGGACATCACCGAGCACCCCACCCGCGAGGGCAAGGTGTACTGCTGTGTCGTGTTGGACCTCTTCACTCGCAAAGTTGTGGGCTGGGCGATCGACCGACGCTGCGAGACGGCACTCGTGAACGACGCCCTCGCGATGGCGAACGGATCACGACGAGCGAGCACCTCGACGATCATCCACTCCGATCACGGCAGCCAGTTCACGTCCTGGGGTTTCACCGAGAACGTCCGCAACTACGGACTCATGGGCTCGATGGGCACCATTGGCGACTGTTACGACAACGCGCCCATGGAGTCGTTCTGGGGCTCGATGCAGATCGAGCTGCTTAATCGCCAGAAGTGGCGCACAAAGATCGAGCTCTCCATCGCCATGGCCGACTACATCGTCCATTTCTACAATCAAGAGCGACGACACAGCTCGATCGACTACCTAACACCAACCGAATTCCAAGATCTACAATTGACCCAAACCCAGACCTGACTCACACAAGCGTGGTCCGGCAAACGGGGTCTAGGTCATCGCGCAGTCCCAACGGGATTCG
>PLER01000132.1 GCA_003136495.1 Acidimicrobiaceae bacterium | reverse complement strand
CGGCGTTTGAGGTCGTCCTTGTTCTCGAGGACGCCCGATTTGGTCGTGACCAGGCCGAGCACGATCACCTTGCCCTCGGGCACGAAACGCAGGGGCTCGAAGGTCCCCGACCGGTCGTCGTCGAACTCTAAGAAGAAGCCGTCCACGTCGAGTTCACTGAAGAGCGCCTCGGCGACGAAGTCGTAGCCGCCCTCGGCGGCCCAGAAGGACTGGAAGTTACCTCGGCACGAGTGGGTCGTGATGAACATGCCCTCGGGTCGGTCCTTGATGGCGTCGTTGATCTGTTTGATGTAGCGCAGGTGTTGGTGCTCGGCGTCCTCGCCGCGACTGGCGATCATCGCCCGCTGCGCCGGGTCGTTCAGGTAGGCGAGCGAGGTGTCGTCGAGCTGCAGGTACGTGCAGCCCAACGCGCCGAGTCGACGGATCTCCTCGGCGTAGGCCGCGCTCAGGTCGTGCCAGAACTCTTCGACGTCGGGGTAGACCGCGGGGTCGATCGCGGCCTGCCCCCCGCGGTAGTGCACCATCGAGGGTGAGGGGATGGTCAATTTAGGTACGGCGGTACTGACGCAGCTCTTCAAGAACGTGAAGGCGTCAGCGAAGATCGTCTCGTCGATCCCGACGCGGTCGTGAACCTTGAGCGCGGCCGAGGTGAACGACGTCGTCCCCTCGGCGTTCTTAAAGGCGACCTCGAGTTGTTCATCGCTCGAGGCGATGCCAGCTAGTTGGTAGATGAAGTCCATGTGCCAGGACGTGCGACGGAACTCGCCGTCCGAGGCGGAGCGCAGACCAAGGTCTTCTTGGAGCGCGACAACGTTGCGGATGGCGTCGTCTTCCACCTCGCGAAGTTCTTGGGCGTCAATGGTGCCTTCTTCAAAGCCCTTTCGGGCGGCGAGAAGTTCCGGTGGTCGCAGGAAACTGCCGACGTGATCGGCCCGAAACGGGGGCGTAACGCGCGTTTTCACGAACTAGAGAGTACACGGGGGTCGTTGGGCAAATCGTTGGGAGTGGTCGGTCCTCTCGAGTTTTGAGTCAAACTCAAAGTTGGTCGAGGCCGTGCGTGGCGACGTCTTCGAAGACGGCCGGGTCGACCTCGAAGAGCGAACCCGGCTCGGGCCAGTGGATCACTACTTCGGTGATACCCAGCTCCTGGTAGCGCCCGGCCCAGTCAACGAAGGCGTTCATCGACGCGAGCGGTCGCTCGTCGTTGAGGCCGTCGAGCAACAGCGTCTCGATGGCGTCGCGGGCTCGACCTTCGTCCTCGAGGGCGACGTTGAGTCGTTCGAGCTCGGCCGCCACGACGTCGCGGCAACGTTGGTGCTCCTCGGCGCCTCGACCGATCGTGACCCACCCGGCGCCGTAGCGCGCCGCGAGGGCCATGCCGCGAGGTCCCGTCGCGCTGAGGATGAACGGTGGTCGAGGTCGCTGCAGGGTGCCGGGCAACATGAGGGCCCGATTCGCGGAGTAGTAGGTGCCCACCGACGTGGTTTCGGGCTCGCGCAACAGTTCGTCGAGGAGTTCGACGAACTCCGCGAAGCGGTCCGCTCGCTCGCGCAGCGACCAGCGAGGGAGTCCCAAAACCTCGGCGTCCCCGCCGAGTCCGCCCGCACCAAGGCCGACGCTCAGTCGACCGTTGGAGACGTCGTCGAGCGAGAGGAGGTCCTTCGCCAAGGGGACCGGGTGGCGAAAGTTCGGTGTCGTCACCAACGTGCCGAGGCGCAGGTGCGACGTCGCAAGGGCCGCGGCCGTGAGTGTGGGCACGGCCCCGAACCACGGGCGGTCCGCGAGGCGGAGCCAGGAGAGGTGGTCGTACGTGTAGGCCGCGTGAAAGCCGAGCTCCTCGGCGCGGCGCCACTTCTCGCGCGACGCGCCCCAGCGATCCAGGGGCAAGATCACCGTCGAGAGTCGCACCGTGACAATGTAGGTCGCGTGCGCTGGCCGCACAGTCTGAACGCGACTCAGGTTAACTCCGTGATGGTGCTCGGTAGGATTTGAGCGAATTACACGTCGAGGTGGTTGGCGGAGGGCGTTGGAACGTCAGGAAATTCTAGAGTTTGACGCCCGGGGACTATTTGCGGCCATGGACGCGCAGCGTCGTGAACGCGGACTCACCTGGCAGGGTGTGGCCTCCGAACTCTGGGACCAGTCAGCGGCGCTCAACCATCGGCGTCACGATCACCCGATCAGCCCGTCAACCTTGACGGGTATCGCCAAACGAGGGGGGGTGAGCTGTCAGCACGCGCTGTTCATACTGCGCTGGCTCGGCCGGTCACCGGAAAGCTTCCTCAAGGGCGCCAACGTGAACGCTCGCACCGCCCTACCCGCGGCGCTCAACGATCGTCGACTCCGTTGGGACTTGGCCGCTCTCTACGGCGCCCTCGATCAGTCCCGCACGGCGGTCCCGATCACCTGGGCGGCCTTGGCCGAGGAGTTGCGCTGCACCCCCAGCCAACTCACCGGGATCAAACGGGCCCGCTTCGCCATGGATATGGCGCTCGCGATGCGCGTCACGCAGTGGATCGGTCGGCCCGCGGCCGACTTCATCTACGCCGCGGACTGGTAAGGACGCGACGCAGCGTCCACGCCGGGAAGGGGCCCCCCTCGATCGACGCCGGCCTCGACGTTGCGACCTTCGAGGTCACCACGAGCCTCAGCGCGAGCGGGCGTCTCGCGGTAGTGTCGGCTCCTGTTCGGGTGTGTCGGCGTCGACGGCCCAAATCGATGGAGGGGGAACATGACGGATTCAACCAGTGACATGGGTGCCGGCGACGAGCTGGACACCGAGGACATGGGCGCCAGCGACGCGGCCGACGCCGAGGACATGGGCGGCGANNCCGCGCCAGGGTTACCAGCGTGGCGCGGAGGGCTTTCGTTCGCGCCTCGCTAGAGCGTGGCGCTCTCGTTGCGGTGCGGGAGCACCCAATTGGGTCGAGGGAAGTGACAGGTGTAGCCGTTGGGGTACTTCTCTAAGTAGTCCTGGTGCTCGGGCTCGGCTTCCCAGAAGGGACCGGCCGCGGCGACTTCGGTGACGACTTTGCCGGGCCAGATGCCCGAGGCNNTCCTCGGCGACGCGCTTTTGCTCATCGTTCGTGTAGAAGATCGCCGAGCGGTAACTAGCCCCTCGGTCGTTGCCCTGGCGGTCCTTGGTCGTTGGGTCGTGGATCTGGAAGAAGAACTCCAGAATCTCGCGGTAGCTCGTCACGCTCGGGTCAAAGACGATCTCGACGGCTTCCGCGTGGTTCCCGTGGTGGCGGTACGTCGCGTTCGCGACCTCGCCGCCGGAGTAGCCCACGCGCGTCGAGACGATGCCCGGGCGCTTGCGCAGGAGATCTTGCATGCCCCAAAAGCACCCTCCGGCGAGGATCGCGGTCTCCGTTGATTCGCTCATTAGTTCTTCCCTTCCGTGGTCGATGCGTTCGGAAAAAGTGCGACGTACTGCCCGTAGCCCTCGGCCTCTAAGTCCTCGAAGGGCACGAAGCGCAGCGCCGCTGAGTTGATGCAGTACCGCAGCCCGCCTTCAGACTTCGGGCCGTCGTTAAAGACGTGACCGAGGTGGCTGTCCGCGTTGGCCGACCGTACCTCGGTGCGTACCATCCCGAAACTGACGTCACTGTTCTCAACGACGTTCGCGGGCTCTAGGGGTGCGGTAAAGCTCGGCCACCCGCAGCCGCTGTCGAACTTCTTGGTCGAGGCGAACAGGGGCTCGCCCGAGACGACGTCGAC
>PLER01000085.1 GCA_003136495.1 Acidimicrobiaceae bacterium | reverse complement strand
GTGGACGCTCCCCCGGACTTCATCGACAACCTGATGCGTCAGCTCAAGCCCGACACGTTCCCCTTCCTCATGGAACACGCCGCGGTGCACATGAAGGCGTCCGAGGATGGAGAGGAAGGCGAGTTTGAATTTGGGCTCGACCTCATCCTCGAGGGACTCGAACGGTACGCGCATTCGACACGGCACCGGGCTTGACGTTGGACTCCATTCGAGAATCGGAAGAAGCACGGTTCCTACCTTCTTCACTGCGAAGATTCGCGTCGCTTCCGCGCTGACCGACGCGTTCGAATCCGATTCTTTCAAGCGCCCTGACAACACGCGCGTTGCACCGGCCGCCGTCGAGACTTGGCCTTGTCGTCGGTGCCGGAGTGGAGGTAACGGGACTATGTTCGAACCCCCTTGCACATTGTCGAGTTCAAGCGTTCTGAACCTTTGCTGTGCCTACGCATTGAATCTCATAGATTGCCGTTGGACTCGCGCGTCGTTGTGTTTTCGACAACAAGTGGGCGCTGGGGGACTCGAACCCTCGACCTCAGCCGTGTGAAGGCTGCGCTCTAACCAACTGAGCTAAGCGCCCTGGGTTCGTAATGCTACCGGCTCAGGGTCTTCACCGCTTTCGCAACCCGTTGTAGCCTTCATCCGTGCCAGATAACACCAACTCGACGTCGTCGCGTCTTTCGAGATTTGGTCGAAGCAAAACACCTTCGGTAGCGCCACGCGAAGTGGTCCTCGGCCTCGATCGAATCGAGTACCGCATCAGTCTTGCCGCGGCCGGCATTGGATTCATTTTCGCCCTCGTCACGGCCCTCGATTGGATACGCAACATCGCGGTTACGACGACGAAGCCCTACGTCAAAGGAAAGGCCTGCCCCCGCAGCTACCCGACACATTTCGACACGGTTTGCGAGCACATCAATCGTCACGCGCGCAGCTACTGGGAAGTCCGCTTCTTCTTCGTCTTCGTCGTGGCCCTCCTCTTGCTCTACTTCACCCTTCGTCGCAAGCGAGCGGGAGTCGCCTGCTTCGCGGTCTTCTTGGGCCTCGGACTGGGCCTCGGCGCGGGCGTTGTCTTTTTGTTCTTAGGCATCTGGCTGATCCTTCGGGCCTACCGCTTGCAGAAGTACGGCGTCGCGAGCATGTTCGCCACCAATCGAATCGCGCGCGAAGGCGCCACCGCTGCGAAAGAGGGCCGAGCGCCGAGCGCGACCATCGCGCGAACCACCACCGAAGCACCCAGCAAGACAGTGACGCCACCCGCCGCCTCGAAGCGCTACACGCCCAAGAAGCCACCTCGTAAACGCCGCTAGGTCATGACCAAACTCGGCATGGATTTTCCAACGAAGTGGGCCCGCGGCTACACCGCCCGTTCACTCCGTCAACTGATCCAGGGTTGCTTCATGGTGCCCTACGCACGCTTCTTGACGACGCTCGAGGTGCGCGGCGTCGAGCACGTGGCCGGCGAGCGACCCTTCATCTTCGTAGCCAATCACACGAGCCACGCTGACACGATCCTGTTGCTCTCGGCCCTACCGGTTAAGGAACGCCAGCGCACCGTCGTCGCGGCGGCGATGGACAGTTTCTTCATGCACTACGGCCAGGCGTTTCGAACGGTGCTGTACTTCAACGCCATCCCGGTGGACCGACTGAAGGTGAATCGTCGCAGCGCCCAATTGGCCCTCGAACTCGTCGAGGACGACTGGAACCTCGTCATCTACCCCGAAGGCGGACGCACTCCGGACGGACAGCTCCAAGAGTTCAAGGGTGGCGCGGCGTACCTCGCCGAGCGCTCCAAGGCCACGGTCATCCCCACCTACATCCACGAGTCGGGCCTCCTCAAGGGGCCGAAGTACGCGAAGGCCCCGATCTACGTCAATGCACCCAGTGAGCGTCGCCATCACGTCATCATCACCTTCGGTGATCCCCTTCGCTGCGAAGTGGGAGAGAACATGCGTCACTTCAACGTGCGTATTGAACAGGCCGTCGCCGAACTCGGCCGCGAGGTCAGTGGCGACGCCAACTACGGCGTGCGTTCCGAGGACCTCTAGTCGATCAGCGTTCGCGTGCGCTCGGCGTAGAGCAGATCCGCCGTCGTCGCCAGTGGTTCGAGCGAGACCTCGAGTACGCGCTCGAGCACCACGTCGGCGAACCAGGGGTTCATCGCGAGTAACGGACCGTGCGCGTAGCTCGCCCAGATCCTCGACGTCGTGAATCCGTCGACCGCGCCGTCGTTGCCGACGCCGCGTCGCACGGTCCCGAGCGGCGCGAGCGAGTCGCCGAGGGTCGTGCGGCCCCCGTGATTCTCGAAGCCCACCAGCGCGTGACCCTCGACCTCGACCACGAGTTCACCCACGGCGCGACGTTCCCCCCGACGCGTCAGCGCGTCGACCAGGCCAAGCCCGTCGTACTCATCGTCCCCCTCGACGGCGAAGGAGTGCCCGAGCAACTGCAGTCCCGCACAGACCGCGACCACGTAGGCCCCGTCACCCACGCGGGCGCTGAAGGACGACGCCCTCAACAGGTCCGCGCCGAGTCGCTGTGGTCCGTCTTCTCCTCCGCCGAGGAGAAAGATGGACGCGTCGGGCATGTCGTCGTCGATACCAACGCGCAGGACCTCGGCGTCGACGCCCCGCCGCCGCGCCCGTTCAACCAGCACGACCGCGTTGCCGCCGTCGCCGTAGGTGCCCAGAAGTTCCGGGTAGACCAACGCCACTTTCAACACGCCCGCGACCTCTCGCGCCAGTCCTGGAACGCCGTGTAGTTGGCCACGACGTCCACCGTCGCCGTGCTCGCCGGAATCGTCGTGTCGTCGTCGACGACGACCGTCTCGACACCGGCGTAGTCGAGGCGTGTCGCCAGGTCCAGTCGCCGGTCCCCGAAGCAGTACACGCGCCGCCCGCGAAGCACTTCGAAGGGCACGTCGTAGAGCCACGAAGGATCGTGTCCGTCGGCGACGCGCGCGTTGATAGCGATCCACACGTCCTCGTCCTTCTGCTCGAGCGAGTTCAACATCGCCGCGAATCCGGCCGGGTTCTTCGCCAACAACAACCGCAGTCGATGATCGCGCCAGCAGCGCACGCTGAATCGCCCGGCCACACTGGTGAGGGCATTGATGCGCACGGTGGCCGCACCGAGGTCCACACCAAGTTCACTCAGGGCCGTGAGTGCCATCGCGGCGTTGATGCGATTGAACTCGCCCGGCATCTGGAGCGCGAGGTCCAGGTTCGAGCCGCGCACCACTAGATCGTTGCCGAGAGTGGTGGCGATGTCGGTGGGCTTTTTGAATCCGCAGTCGCTCCACCACGACGTGTCCGAAAAGTGCAGCGGCTGCGTGCAGTGCGGACACGACACGGCGTCCGTCGTCCAGGGCGTTGGCACGTCGCACCAGGCGACGTGCGCGGCAGCTTCGGCCGCAAAAACGACGAGGGGATCGTTGGCGTTGGCCACCACCTTGACGGTGGTGACATCGCCGAGGAGCGCTCGCCACCGCTCGGCGATCCGACGAACTTCGTTCGCCCGGTCTAACTGATCGCGCGAGAGGTTCAAGAGCACGACGACCTCGGCGAGCGTGGACCGGGTCACGTCTCCCAGCCACGCTTCGTCGACCTCCAAGACCGCTGCGGGGCTCTTCGAGGCGACGAGTGCCGCCACGTGGCCCGGGGGCATGTTCGATCCGGTGGTGTTCGTGGCGACGGGCTTCAACCAGCCGGCGGCGATCATGGCGGTCGTGGTGGTCTTGCCGTTGGTGCCGCTCACCAGGGCGACCTCGCGACCGCGGGCCAGTGTCCCCAAGAGCCCAGGCGAAAGGGCCAATCCCACTCGCCCGCCGATCACCGTACCGGAGCCCCGCGACGTCCATCGAGAGAGCAGATTGACCGTTTT
>PLER01000096.1:218-3072 GCA_003136495.1 Acidimicrobiaceae bacterium | reverse complement strand
GGTGTAACGGTTTTGACCGCGGGAGGACTAGATGGTGGACGACAACGTCCGAAGTGTCCACCGCCTCGCAGAGAGCGAGGCGTCAGAGAGGAATCACATGAAGCGACTGATCACCCGACTCGTGCTACCGGCGACCCTCGCCCTCGGAACACTCGGCCTCGGTCTCGGCGTCGCCGCTGCGCCGGCCTTCGCCGCGCAGAAGAGTCACGCCACGACGGCCACCAAGACGTGGCACGGCAAGATCGTCAAACTCGACGCCAAAATGGGCACCACGGAGGCGTTCTCCATGACCGTCGACATGAAGGTCTACGTCGTCCACTACGACGCGATGACGCACTGGGTGATGGGGACCGCCAAGAACATCAAGGTCGGCGCCCTGGTCACGGTGACCGGCACGCTCAGCGGGAAGACCATCGCCGCGGCCAAACTCAGCGCCTAGCAACCCCCCACACTGCCCGAGGGACGACAACGGCGTCGTCACTGGCAGTATGGATACGTCAAACCCGGTGAACCACGAGAGGCCCATGAGCACTAACTGCGACACAGCGACCACGACCGGTGGCGCGCCGTACCACTCGACGGCGTCTGGTTCGTGACGGCGCGCGAACCCACCAAGCGCGTCCCCGTCGGGCGTCGGGTGTTCCTCGGCGTCTCGGGGCTCGCCGCACTCGGGGTCGCCTTCGGCGGCAGCATCCAAAACTTCCTGGGCAACGCCTTCGGTTCGGGGCTCGGGGGACTGCTCCCCGGAGGGGATCGCTTCCGGATCTACTCGATCACCGGCGCGTACCCCAAGATCAAAGACAGCGACTATCGACTAAAGGTGAGTGGCTTGGTGCACCACCCCAAGACCTTCACGTTGGATGACTTAAAAGCGATGCCCGCGACCTCCTTCACCAAGACCTTCCAGTGCGTGACGGGCTGGAAGGTCCCCGACGTGCAGTGGCAAGGCGTGCTGCTCTCGGACATCATGGACGCCGTCGGTATTCGCGACGAGGCCGTCGCGCTCACCTTCGAGAGCTACGACCGCAGCGACACCGAGAGCTTGACGATCGATCAGGCACGGCTCTCGGACGTCATCGTGGCCTATCAGATGCTCGGCGCACCGGTCACGACCGAGCACGGTGGTCCGGTGCGGCTCTACGTGGCCCCGATGTTCGGCTACAAGTCACTCAAATGGCTCTCGGCCATTCGCGTCGTCGACGAAGTGCAACCCGGCTTCTGGGAGCAGAACGGCTACCCCGTGAANNGATGGGACGACCGGCCCCACCAACCCCGACCCGAGCCTCACCTAAGCCCGTGAGCGTCACGCAGACCACCACCCGTCGCGTCGTTCGCGTGATGCGTTTCGACCGGGTGCAACGCGCGGCCCACTGGACCAACGCCGCGCTCTTCGGCGTGCTCATGTTCACGGCCATCCCGCTCTATTTCGGTTCGTTCTTCGGCGCAGTGCTCCCGCGTCACCTCATTGAGCAGATCCACCTCTGGTGCGGNNACGGGGGGTCGCTCGCCGCTCGACGCGGACAAGTTCAACCCGGGCCAGAAACTCAACGCCATCTTCATCGGCGTGGTGATCTTCATCATGCTGGTGACGGGCGCAATGCTCCAGTGGTTCCGGTTCTTTTCGGTCTCGCTGCGCCAGGGTGCCACCTTCGTCCACGACGCCTTCGCCTTCGCGATCTTCGCGGTGGTGATCGGCCACATCGTCATGGCGATCACTCACCGCGACGCCCTGCGCTCGATCTTCAAGGGCTGGGTCAGCGAACAGTGGGCGGCGGTGCACGCCTCGAGGTGGTTGGAGGAGACCCGCGACGCCGAGGGCTCCCCCGACGCGCGCTAGTTCACCTCTCGCGGCGACGCGGCGAAGTCAGTAGGTTTCGTGTAGATCGGCAGTGGAAAGGACGAGACGTGTGGGTTCGAGGCATCATCGGCGTCCTCTTGTGTGTGACGGGCATCGTCTGGTTCCTCCAGGGCGTCAACGTGCTCCACGGCTCGATGATGAGCGGCCGGGGTGGCTACGCGGTACTGGGCGCGGTGGTCTTCGCACTCGGTGCCGCGCTCCTCGGGTGGGCGTGGCGACGCCGGAGCGCCGGTGGATAGCCCCTTTAGTCACGTCGACGGGACCGGCAAACTCCGGATGGTCGACATCTCGGCCAAGCGACGCACCCTGCGCAAGGCCTGGGCGCAGTGCGTGGTCGTCACCGACGCGAAGTTGGCGGACGTCGAGCGTCGACACGACAGTCTCGACGTCGCCCACGCCGCGCGCGTCGCGGGTGTCCTGGCCGCGAAGAGGACGGCCGAGATCATTCCGCTCTGTCACACGCTGCACCTGAGCGACGTCAACGTCGAACTCAGCGAACGCGACGGCGGCGTCAACGTGTCCTCGAGCGTGATCGCCACCGAATCAACCGGCGTCGAGATGGAAGCGCTCACCGCGTGCGCCTTCGCGGCACTCAGCATCCTCGACTCGCTCCAACTCCTCGACCCGCACGCGCGTATCGACGACCTCGTCCTCTTGAAGAAGGAGGGCGGCAAGTCAGGGAGTTGGGGGCGAGACGTGACCTCCCCCACGCGGCGCCGTCGTCGCCCCTCGGAAGGGTAGGGAGTATGTACCCCGTAGCATGGACACCAGTGGTGAAGGGTGTCGGAATCGTCAATGGCCGCCGTCGAGGTGGCGAGAGCGACCCGCGATGTCACTAGAGACGAACCCGCCCGTCGCGGTGACGCTGCGAGCGCACCCGAGAGCCGTCGAAGGCGACCGGGGTGAGGTGTCACGAGCGAGCATGCCGACGGCGGGACCCCTCATCGATCGCTACGGCCGAATCCACGACGACCTGCGGATCTCGGTGACGGACCG
>PLER01000096.1:0-125 GCA_003136495.1 Acidimicrobiaceae bacterium | reverse complement strand
GCATGTTGTTGACACCCCTCGCGACGAGTCTCGCCGACGCCGGCCTCACTCGCGTGAACATCAGCTGTGACTCGTTACGGGTTGATCGTTTCAATTCAATTCGGCGCCGTGGCGATCTGAAGACG
>PLER01000117.1 GCA_003136495.1 Acidimicrobiaceae bacterium | reverse complement strand
TGGAAGCGACTGATCCCCTTGAGCCTCGGGTGGATGTTGATCGTCGCCGGGTTCCTCATCCGTCCGGCCTGGGGTCTCATCATGGCCGCCGCCGTTCTGCTCGCCTCGGTGGTGCTCGGGCGGGCCTTCGCGCTCGGTCAGGGTCGCGAGACCGGCATGGACTCGGTACTGCCGACCATCGGCCGGCGACCGACGTCGCCCGAGGCGTTGCGACGGATTACCGACGGCGAGGAGGCCTGATGTCTAATCCGTTGAACTTCTTCGGCGGCTTCAAACTCACCTTGCAGCACCTGACGCGGCCGCGCGTGACGGTGAGTTACCCCGAACACAAACGTCCGAAACAGCCGCGCCAACACGGTCGCCACGTGCTGAATCGCTACGAGGACGGGATGGAGAAGTGCATCGGCTGCGAACTCTGCGCCGGCGCGTGTCCCGTCAACTGCATCTACGTGCGCGGACTGGACAACCCGCCCGACCACCCGGTGAGCCCGGGCGAGCGCTACGGCTACATCTACGAGATCAACTACCTGCGCTGCATCCACTGCGACCTCTGCGTGGAGGCCTGTCCGACCCAGGCCATCACCGAGTCGAAACTCTTCGAGTTCTCCTTCACGAACCGCGCCGACGCCATCTACACCAAGGCCGAACTGGTCGTCGACGATCAAGGGTTCCCGAAGCACCTGCCGTGGGAGGACTGGCGTGAGGGCGAAGCCGAGATGACCGGCGGGTGGATGCGCGCCACCTCCCCGGCCGGTGAGGCGGCCTACGAGGGCGTCGTGCAGTGGACCGGCGACCTGGGCGCCGGGGTGCGGGCGCCCGAGGCGGGACAGAGCGAGAACCGTGACGACGCGGCGACGGGCTCAAAGCAGTTACGTCGGGCCTTCTTCAAGCACCTCCAGCCCGAGGACGTCAACGCGGACCAGCGCGGACTGCCCGGGATGATGAACGAGATGAAGTCCAAGATGGGAAAGATGCCCAAGCGTCGACGCAAGGAAAAAGAACCCTCGTGATCGCCTCGACGTACGCGGTGCCCGCGATCTTGGTCTTCGTGACCTCGGCGTTGCTGATCCTCGTCGGGGCCGTGGGCGTGATCACGTTGAAGAACCCGGTCCACGCCGCCATCAGTTTGATCATGACGCTCTTCGGCGTGGCGGTCGCCTTCATCGCCCAGTCGGCCGACTTCTTGGCGGCCGTCCAGATCATCGTCTACGCCGGAGCCATCGTCGTCCTCTTCCTCTTCGTGATCATGTTCTTGGGCGTGGATCGCCCGACGCGCATGAACGTCGAGCCCCTCGTGGGCCAGCGCTCCTTCGCCGCCGTCGGCGTCGTGATCACCGTGGGCGGACTGATCACGTTGATGGCGAGTTCGCACTGGGTCAGTGGCGCGAAGTCCGTCTCGGGTCACGCCCTCGCCTCGGGTAGTGGCAACGTCAAGCAACTCGGCACGGCGGTCTTCACGACCTACCTCTTCGCCTTCGAGGCGACCTCGGCGCTGCTCATCATCGCGGTCGTCGGGGCTGTGCTGCTCGCGCGTCGCGAACGCGCGACGACGCCCGAGGAGGTGAACGCGTGAACGTGCCCGCCGCGTGGTACCTGATCCTCGCCGCATTGCTCTTCGGCGTGGGGGCCTTCGGTCTCCTCACGCGTCGCAGCGTGCTGATCATGTTCATGTGCTTAGAGCTGATGTTGAACGCGGTGAACCTGACCTTCGTGACGTTCTCTCGCTCGCTCTCGGACATCGCGGGCCAGGCGAGCGTGTTCTTCGTGATGGTCGTCGCCGCGGCCGAGGTCACGGTTGGCCTGGGCATCGTGGTGGCGGTCTTTCGACAGCGCGCCTCGACGTCGGTTGACGAACTCTCTGAGTTGAAGGGCTGAGATGGCCGCCGTCGCCACGCTCCTGCTCCTGATGCCCCTGGTGGGGTTCCTCTTCGTGCTCGCGAACGGCACGGGCCTGAAGGAACGCGCCATCGGCATCGTCGGCACCGGCGTGGTGGCGCTGAGTTTCGTCTTCGCCGTCGTCGCCTTCTTCTTGCTGCTCCGACACTCGGACCGCGAGTTGACGGTGCACCTCTTTAACTGGATCAACGTCGGCACCCTGCACGTGCCCGCGGCGCTGTTGGTGGACCCCTTGTCGATCACGATGTGTCTCTTCGTGACGGGTATCTCGGCGTTGATTCACCTCTACTCCATTGGCTACATGAAGGGGGAGAAGGACTTTCGCAAGTTCTTCCTCTACCTCAACCTCTTCGTGTTTTCCATGCTGCTCCTCGTGCTCGCGAACAACCTGCTCGTCACCTTCGTCGGCTGGGAGGGCGTCGGGGTGTGCTCCTACTGGCTGGTGAGCTACTACTTCGACCGCGACTCCGCGGCGTCGGCCGGGAAGAAGGCCTTTCTCTACAACCGCGTCGGGGACATCGGACTCTTGATCGCGATGTTCCTGCTCTTTCACGCCACCCACACGCTCAACTACCTGGGCGTCTTCCACGCGGCGGGCACCTTGTCACCGACCGTGGCGACCTTGACGGTGCTCGCGCTGTTGTTGGCCGCCACTGGCAAGAGCGCGCAGATCCCACTCTTCAACTGGCTCCCGGACGCGATGGAAGGTCCGACCCCGGTCTCGGCGTTGATCCACGCCGCGACCATGGTGACCGCGGGTGTCTTCTTGCTCGTACGGATGTCGCCGGTCTTAGCGATGTCGCCCGACGGTCGAGCGACCATTGCGGTGATTGGCGGCGTCACGGCTTTCGTCGCCGCGACGATCGCCACCTCGCAAAAGGACATCAAGAAGGTGTTGGCCTTTTCGACGGTCTCCCAGATCGGCTACATGGTCCTGGCCGTCGGGGTCGGCGCATACTCCGCGGCGATCTTCTTGATGATCGCGCACGCGTTCTTCAAGGCGCTGCTCTTCCTCGGCTCGGGATCGGTCATCCACTCACTCAACGGCGAACAGGACATGCGCAAGATGGGCGGGTTGGCGAAGTACCTGCCGCTCACCTTCCCGACGTTCCTCATTGGTTGGCTCACCATCTCAGGCATACCGCCCTTCGCGGGATTCTTCGCCAAGGGCGACGTGTTGACCAACGTCTTCGAGCACAACAAGCCGCTCTGGGCACTGGGGATCATCACGGCGATCTTGACCGCGTACTACATGAGTCGCCTCTTCGTACTCACCTTCCGCGGCACCGAGCGATTCCGGGAGGACACCCACGGCCACGACCCGCACGAGTCGCCCTGGGTGATGACCGCGCCGCTCGTGGTCTTGGCGGTGCTCTCGGTGCTGGGCGGTCTCATCAACCTGCCGTGGGCGCACGGTCGCTCCCTCGCGGGATTCTTAAGCCCCGTGCTCGGCTTCGTGCCGAAGGTTGCCGCCGCGAGTACCGCGGCCCAGTGGGGTCTGGCGGCCGTTGACGTCGCGGCCGCGGTCTTTGGACTCCTCGCGGCCTTTTCCATCTGGCAGCACATCACCGAGTCCTCGCGCTTCGAGTCCTCCTTCTTAGAACACGTCTGGCGCTGGGACGACTTCTACGACGCGACCATCGGTCGGCCACTGACCGAAGCCGCGGTCTTCAGCGACGTGGTGATCGAGCCCAAGGTCATCGACGGCGCGGTCACCGGCGTCGCCGTTGCCACGCGCAACTCCGCCGAGGGTCTGCGAAAGTTGCAGTCGGGCTTCGCGCGTCAGTACGCGCTGGCGATGGTGCTGGGCTTCGCGGTGATCATTGCCTACCTCGTGGCGAGGGTCCACTAGATGCACTCATCGATCTATTTGACCGTTCTCATCGTCGTGCCCCTTTTTGGGGCACTGGTCGCCGCGCTGGCTCAAAAGACCCCGGGTCTCTCGTACGCCATCGCGGTGGTGACGTCGTGCGTCGAGTTGGTGCTCTCCGTCGTCGTGGCGCTGCTCTACAACCCCCACATCAAAGGCGCGGGCACGTGGGACTTCATGAGTCGTCACGTCCTCTCGGCGCCACTCGGACTGGCCTACGACGTCGGACTCGACGGCATCTCGCTGTTGATGATGGTCCTGACGGCGTTGGTGCTCGTCCTGGCGCTCTTCGGTGCCCGTGATCGTCGCCAGGAGGCGGCCTTTGTCGGATGGTTGTTGCTGCTGACGTCCTTCACGATGGCGAGTTTCCTCAGCCACGACGTCTTGGAGTTCTTCATCTTCTTCGAGTTCACTCTCGTGCCGAGTTACTTCTTGATATCAGGGTGGGGTGGCGCGCAACGCTCGCGCGCGGCGCTCAAGTTCTTCATCTACACCTTCACCGGTTCGGCATTCCTCTTCATCGGGATTCTGTATCTCGGTTTCTTGAACCAGCACCAGACCGGGGGAGCGCTCAGCTTCTCCTACAGCGTCTTACAGAGCGCGACCATGAGTCACGGCACGGCCGTGTGGCTCTTCCTCGCCTTCGCCGTCGCCTTCGCCGTCAAGTCGCCAGTCTTCCCCTTCCACACCTGGTCGCCGATCACCTACGCCGAGGCGCCGACGGCCGGCTCGATCGAACTCTCGGCACTGCTCGCCAAGCTCGGCTCCTACGGCCTGTTGCGCTTCGCGGTCGGGCTCTTCCCCTTGGCGATCCCGACCCTGCGACCCCTCATCTTGACGTTGGCGGTGATCTCCATCTTGTATGGCTCGCTGGTGGCGTGTGCGACCCCCGACCTCAAACGACTCGTCGCGTACTCCTCCCTGGCCCAGATGGGTTTCATCACGCTCGGCATCATCACCGGCTCGAAGATCGCCATGGTCGGCGCGGT
>PLER01000109.1:7187-7309 GCA_003136495.1 Acidimicrobiaceae bacterium | reverse complement strand
GCGTTGGTCGCCGGGGGCACCAGGTCGTTGAGCGCGACGACCTCCAGGTCGGGATCGGTCAGCGCCGCGCGCAAGAATCCCCGGCCGATACGCCCAAACCCATTAATCGCCACGCGTGTCGC
>PLER01000109.1:0-7174 GCA_003136495.1 Acidimicrobiaceae bacterium | reverse complement strand
CGGATCTCCTCGGCGATCGCGACGCTGCGGTGGCGACCACCGGTGCAGCCAATCGCGATGGAGAGGTAGGACTTGCCCTCCTGGGCGAAAGCCGGGATCTGCCACTCGAGCAGGCTCACCACGTCCTTGATGAAGTGCTGGGCGGGCTCTTGGTCGAGGACGTAGTGCGCCACCGGTTCGTCGAGTCCCGTCAGGGGGCGCAGCTCGTCGATCCAGTGCGGGTTGGGCAGGAACCGGCAGTCAAAGACCAGATCGACGTCGCGCGGGATGCCGTAGGTGTAGCCGAAACTCACCAGCGAGACGCGCAACGACCCTCGCGCGCCGCTCTCGGAGAAGGTCTCGACGATGCGACGTCGCAGTTGGTTGGTGTTGATCGAACCGGTGTCGATCACCAGCGCCGCGGCCTCTCGAATCGACGCCAACTGCGCTCGCTCACCGGCGATCGACTCGGCCAACGTCGCCTCGTCGAGTGGGTGGCGCCGCCGGTTGCCCTCGAAGCGGTGGATCAGCACTTCGTCGGGCGCATCCAGGAAGAGGATCTTCGCGTTCTCGTGGCGCGCCTTGAGTTCGCGCTCGACGGTGAAGAGCGCCTCGGGTCGCACGCCCCCCGAGCGTCCCACGATGAAGGCCACCCCGGGGTAGTCGTGGTCACCGGAGATGACCAGTTCATCGACCCGCACCACGAGCTCCAAGGGCAGGTTGTCGATCACGAACCAACCGAGGTCCTCCAAGGCCGCCGCGACCGTCGAGCGCCCGGCGCCCGACATGCCCGTGACCAAGACCACCTCATTCATCGCGACTACCCTTCGTGGGCCGTGGCGCCGCGGGCGCCTGGAGATGATCGTAGAGGCTGCGCGCGACCTCGCTCGGGAGCCACGCGAGGGCCTCGAGCTCTTCGAGGGTGGCCTGACGCAGCGCGCTGAGCGAGCCGTAGATCGCGAGGAGACGTTCTCGACGCTGGGGGCCGAGGCCACTCACCCCTTCGAGCGAGGAGGCGACCATCGACTTGCCGCGCTTGGAGCGGTGGAAGGTGATCGCGAAGCGGTGCGCCTCGTCGCGCAGGCGCTGGACGAGGTAGAGGCTCTCCGACCCTCGATCGAGCACGATGGGCGTCGAGCGTCCCGGGCGGTACAGCAGCTCCTCGCGCTTGGCCAGTGCCGCGAACTCCACCAGCCCCGAGAGCGAGAGCGACGCCGCGGCCTTTTCGGCGGCGTGGAGTTGGGGGAGGCCCCCGTCCACGATGATCAGGTCCGGGCGGCGGAACTTGGTGCTGCCTTGGTGCTCTTCCCAGTGCGACAGTCGACGGCGGACCACCTCTTCCATTGCGCCAACGTCGTCGTTGCCGAGCACCTCGCGCACGTTGAAGTGTCGATAGTCGCCCTTGATGGGCAGGGCGTCCTCGAAGACCACCATGGAGCCGACGTAGTTGGTGCCCTGGAGGTGGCTCATGTCGAAGCACTCGACGCGGTAGGGCGGCTGTTCCAACGCGAGCGCGGCGCCGAGCTCTTGGAGCGCGCGGGCTCGAACGTTGTGGTCGGCCTGACGGCGCAGTGAGTCGCGCGAGATGACCGCGCGCGCGTCTTCAAGGGCGAGCTCCACCACTCGACGGCGCCGCCCGCGCTGGGCGGCCACCACCTCGACCGGACGACCCCGCACGTCGCTCAGGTACTCGCGCACGAGCGTCGTCGACAAGGCCGCCCGCTCCACCACCACCACCGGTGGTACGGCGTCGGCGTCGAGATAGATATCCGTCAGGGCACTCTCGAGGATCTCGGCGTCGTCCTCGTCCATCGAGCGGTCCACCAGGTGCACGGTGCGACCGATGATGCGGCCGAAGCGCACCCGAAAGCGCACCAGCGCGACGCGGCTACCTTCACTGGCGAGGGCCAGTACGTCGAGGTTCGAGTGGTCGTCGAGCACCACGCTCTGGGCACTGGCGGCGCGCTCCAACGCCGCCAAGGAGTCTCGCGCCTTGGCCGCCGCCTCGTAGTGCTGGTTGGACGCCGCCTCGCGCATCTGGGTCTCCAAGAGCGCGCGTAGTTCGCGCACGTCGCCCTCGAAGAACCGCGCCCAGGATTGGGCGAGTTCGCGGTACCCCTCGGGGTCGATCGCCGCGACGCAGGGCCCGGAGCACTTGCCGATGTCGTAGAGCAGGCACGGTCGCCCGATCCTTTGTTGATAGTTGAACTTGTGCTTGGAGCACGAGCGCAAGGGGAAGGCCTGGAGCAGCTCGTCCATCGTCACGCGCAGCGCGCGCACGTCGGCGAAGGGACCGAAGTAGCGCACGCCCTTCGAGTGCGGGCCCCGCGTGATGTAGGGCGCCGCGAAGGGGGTGCGCGAATCGAGCGCCACGAAGGGGAAGCTCTTGTCGTCCTTCAGTCGCAGGTTGTAGCGCGGCTGGTTGTCCTTGATGAGCTCGTTCTCCAAGATCAACGCGTCGAGTTCGTTAGGGGTGACGATCCACTCCACGGACGCGGCTTCGTCCATCAAGAACTGCGTCTTTTGACTGAGTCCCTCGGGACGTTGGAAGTAACTCGAGAGGCGCTGGGAGAGCACCCGCGCCTTGCCGACGTAGATGATGGTTCCGCGCTCGTTTCGAAAGAGGTAACAGCCGCTCTGTCGAGGTATGCCCGAGGGCTTGGCGAGCATTAGGGCCGACCGGAACCGGCCAGCACCTCTTTAAGGACCGTTCCGGTCGCGCTCGGCAGTTCGGCGATCTCCTCGGGGGTACCCTCGCCCACCACCTTGCCACCTCGTCGGCCGCCCTCGGGTCCCAAGTCGATCACCCAGTCGGCGGTCTTGATGACGTCGAGGTTGTGCTCGATGACCAAGACCGTGTTGCCTTGGTCGACGAGACGGTGCAGTACGTGCAGGAGTCGATTCACGTCTTCAAAGTGCAGGCCCGTGGTGGGTTCATCCAGCACGTAGAGCGTGTGGCCGGTCGGTCGGCGCGCCAGTTCCGTGGCCAGTTTCACTCGTTGGGCCTCGCCCCCCGAGAGCGTCGGGGCGGGCTGACCGAGTCGCACGTAACCGAGACCGACGTCAACCAGGCTCTGCACGTGGCGCAAGATGAGTGGCTGACGGTCGAAGAACTCCAGCGCCTCGGCGATCGGCATCGCGAGGACGTCGGCGATGGACTTGCCGCGGTACAAGATCTCTAACGTCTCGCGGTTGTAGCGCGCACCCTCGCACACATCGCAGTTCACGTACACGTCCGGTAAGAAGTGCATCTCGATCTTGATGGTGCCGTCCCCGGCGCAGGCCTCACAACGCCCGCCCTTCACGTTGAAGGAGAAACGGCCCTGTTGGTACCCGCGGACCTTGGCCTCTTGGGTCTCGGCGAAGAGCTTGCGGATCTTGTCGAAGACCCCCGTGTAGGTCGCGGGGTTCGAGCGTGGGGTGCGACCAATGGGTTGTTGGTCGACGGCGACCACCTTGTCGAGGTACTTCACCCCGAGGATGGTGTCGTGTTCGGCCGCGACGGTCTTCGCCCGATTGATCTGACGCTCGAGGGACGCGAGCAAGATGGCGTTGATCAACGAGGACTTGCCCGAACCCGAGACCCCGGTCACCGCGACGAAGTCCCCGAGGGGGATACGGACGGTGATGTCTTGGAGATTGTTCGCGCGCGCGCCCTTGATCGTTAGGAACTTGCCGTCGCCACCTCGGCGGGTCTCGGGCACCGCGATGGCCTTCGCGCCCGAGAGGTACTGCCCGGTGAGGGATCGCTTGTTCTTGAGCAAGGCTTCGTAGGTGCCCGCGTGCACGACTTCCCCACCGAACTCGCCGGCGCCCGGACCGATGTCGACGATGAAGTCCGCCAGTCGGATCGTCTCCTCGTCGTGCTCGACGACGATGACCGAGTTACCGAGGTCGCGCAGTCGCTCGAGCGTCGCGATGAGTCGACGATTGTCGCGCTGATGGAGTCCAATGGAGGGCTCGTCCAACACGTAGAGGACGCCGACTAGGTAGCTGCCAATCTGGCTGGCCAGGCGGATCCGCTGGGCCTCGCCCCCCGAGAGCGTCGCCGAGGCGCGGCTCAAGGTGAGGTAGTCGAGTCCCACGTCGAGCAGGAAGGTCAGTCGCTCGACGATCTCTTTGATCACCTGGTGGGCGATCGTCTCTTCTCGCGCGGTCAACGTCAGGGTGTCGAAGTAGTTGATCGCCTCGTCGATCGTGAAACTGCTCACCTGGGCGATGTTACGGTCCTGCACCCGTACGGCGAGGACCTCGGGCTTGAGGCGCTGACCGTGACAGGTGGTGCATTCGACCTCGCGCATGAACTGCTCGGCCTGTTCGCGCGACCAGTCGCCGTCGGCGTCGTTGCGCTTACGTTCCAGCCAGTCGACGATGCCGTTGTAGGTCGTCTCGTACGTGCGGACCTTGCCGTAACGGTTCTTGTACTTCACCGGCACCGAGCGGGCGTCGACGCCGTAGAGCACGAGCTTGCGGTCCTTCGCGCGTAACTTCTTCCAGGGCGTCGCGACGTCAAAGCCCCCGAGGGTCGCGATGCCCTCGATGAGTCGCTCGAAGTACTTAAAGCGCGCGCCGGCCCACGGCGCCAACGCCCCATCGGCCAACGAGAGCGTGTCGTCGGGCACCACGAGGTCGGGGTCGACCTCGAAGCGGGTCCCGAGTCCGGTACAGACCGGGCAGGCGCCGTAGGGCGAGTTGAAAGAGAAGTCGCGCGGGGCGAGTTCTGAGAAGCTGATGCCGCAGTCGCTGCAGGCCATCTTCTCGGAGAACTGCACCATCTCCTCGGGCTCTAAGAAGAGGAACTTCACGACTCCCTTGGTCAATTTGAGCGCGGCCTCGACCGACTCCGTTAAGCGCTGACGGTTCGTTTTCTTCACACTGAGTCGGTCCAGTACGACGTCGATGGTGTGTTGTTCGTATCGCGCGAGGGTCAACTCGTCGCGGTCGGCCAGTTCCATCACCACCCCGTCGACACGTACGCGGGAGAATCCTTGACCCGAGAGCTCGTTGAGCAGCGTCGAGTACTCACCCTTACGACCCTCGACGACCGTCGCTAGCACCAAGAACCGCTGACCGTCGGGACGCGCGAGGACCTGGTCGACGATCTGTTGGGGGGTCTGCGAGGTGATGGGCTTACCGCAGTTGGGGCAGTAGGGCACGCCGATGCGCGCGAAGAGGAGACGTAGGTAGTCGTGGATCTCGGTGATCGTCCCGACGGTCGAGCGAGGGTTTCGCGACGCGGTCTTTTGNNAATTGGCGGGCGTAGGCCGAGAGACTCTCGACGTAGCGACGCTGACCTTCGGCGTAGATCGTGTCGAAGGCCAAGGACGACTTACCCGAACCCGACAGGCCCGTAAAGACCACCAACTGGTCGCGCGGGATCTCGACGGAGAGGTTTTTTAAGTTGTGGACCCTCGCGCCCTGCACCCGAATCGACTTAGACATAGGGGGAATCTACCGGTTCGTCCGCGCCCACCAGGCCGACCGAGGGTGAGGTGACCTGGCGCTGGAGGTTCTGGAGCGTGTCGCGCAACACGGCCGCTTCTTCGAAGCGCAGCTCGCTCGCGGCGACCAACATCGCCTCTTCCACGCGGGCGATCTCGAGACTCAGGTCGTCGGGCAAGAAGTCGTCCAGCGAGGAGACGCCGTGAATCTTCGACGTCACCTCGCGGGCTGGCTCACTGCGGAGTCGGTTCAAGATGTCGGCCACGTTCTTCATCACGGTGCGCGGCTCAATGCCGTGTTCTTCGTTGTAGGCCATCTGGATCAGCCGACGTCGTTCGGTCAAGGAGATCGCGGCGCGCATCGAATCGGTCACGCGATCGGCGTAGAGCACCGCTTGTCCGTTGGAGTTGCGCGCCGCCCGACCAATCGTCTGGATCAGCGCACTGCGTGAACGCAAGAAGCCCTCCTTGTCGGCGTCGAGGATGGCGACCAGGGAGACCTCGGGGAGGTCGAGACCCTCGCGCAGGAGGTTGATGCCTACCAGGACGTCGAACTCACCCAGACGCAATGAGCGCAGGATCTCGATGCGCTGAATGGTGTCGATGTCGCTATGGAGGTACTGGACCTTGTAGCCGGCCTTGGTGAGGAACGTGGTGAGATCTTCGGACATGCGTTTGGTCAACGTGGTGATGAGCGCCCGTTCGCCGCGAGCGATCACGACGTCCAAGCGCGCACGTAGGTCGTCGATCTGGTTCTTCGTGGGCAGCACCACGACCTCGGGGTCGATCAGACCAGTGGGGCGGATCACCTGTTCGACGATCTGGTCGGAGTTCTCGATCTCGAAGGGCCCCGGCGTCGCCGAGACGAAGACGATCTGGGGGACGAGCCCCATGAACTCATCGAAGTTCAATGGGCGGTTGTCGAGCGCACTGGGCAGGCGAAAGCCGTGCTCGACGAGGGTCTCCTTGCGCGAACGGTCCCCGGCGTACTGCCCGCGCACCTGGGGCACGGCCACGTGGGACTCGTCGATCACCACGAGGAAGTCCGAGGGGAAGTAGTCGAGCAGCGTGTAGGGTCGCTCCCCCCGGCTGCGCCCGTCGAGGTGGGCGGAGTAGTTCTCGACGCCCGCACACACGCCGGTCTGTTCGAGCATCTCGAGGTCGTGTTCGGTGCGCGAGCGCAGCCGTTGGGCTTCGAGGAGTTTGCCCTGAGATTGGAAGAGCGCCAACTGTTCGGCGAGCTCGACCTCGATGGAACGGCAGGCCCGCTGCAGCGTCGCGAGCGACGTGGCGTAGTGCGACGCCGCGAACAAGGTGAACTCGTTCACCTTGCCGCGTGCTTCCATGGTGACCGGATTGAAGAACGAGATCTCCTCGATGACGTCGTCGAAGAACGAAACGCGTACCGCCTCGTTGGAGTACGCCGGCTGCAGTTCGAGGGTGTCGCCCTTCATCCGAAAGGTCCCACGATCGAGGACCAACTCGTTGCGGCTGTACTGCATCTCGACCAGGCGCCGGAGCAAGGAACGCTGTTCGAATCGCTCGCCGACCTCTAAGGGCAGCATCCGTTCGCGGTACTCCAGGGGCGAGCCGAGACCGTAAATACACGAGACCGACGCCACGACGATGGTGTCGCGATGGGTCAGGAGTGAAGAGGTGGCCGCGTGGCGCAGTCGGTCGATCTCTTCGTTGACCGAACTGTCCTTTTCAATGTAGGTATCGGTGCGCGGCACGTAGGCCTCGGGCTGGTAGTA
>PLER01000064.1 GCA_003136495.1 Acidimicrobiaceae bacterium | reverse complement strand
ACCGTGACCGACAACCGAACCGGTGAATCGCGAGAGATACCGATCGTCGACGGGGGCGTCGCCGCCAGCGAGTGGTCGAAACTCGTACCGGGCCTGTGGTTCTACGACCCCGGTTTCATGACGACCGCCATGACCGAGTCGGCGATCACCTACATCGACGGTGACGCCGGGATCCTGCGCTACCGCGGTTACCCGATCGAACAACTCGCCGAGAAGTCGACCTACGTCGAAGTCGCGTACTTGTTGCTCCACGGTGAACTCCCCAACGCCGAGCAGGCCCAGGCGTGGGAGAAAGAGATCACGTACCACACGTATATCCACGAGAACGTCCGCAAGCGATTCTTAGAGGGCTTCAACTACGACGCGCACCCCATGGGCATGCTGGTCTCGGCCGTCGCGGCGCTGTCGACCTACTACAAGGACGCCAAGATCCTCGACGACCCGGAGATCTTGAACAAGCAGATCGTGCGCCTGATCGCCAAGATGCCGACGTTGGCGGCGGCCGCGCACCGTTTCAGCGTGGGCATGCCCTTCGTCTACCCCGACAACTCCATGGGTTACGCGCAGAACTTCCTCTCGATGATGTGGAAAGTGGCCGAGCCGCGTTACGAGCCCGACCCCATCCTCGCGCACGCGCTCGACGTTTTGTTCATCCTGCACGCCGACCATGAGCAGAACTGCGGGACGACCGCGATGCGCGTTGCGGGTTCCTCCCACGCGGACCCCTACTCGGCGACGGCCGCCGCGACGGCCGCGCTCTACGGACCGCGTCACGGTGGGGCCAACGAGGCCGTGTTGAAGATGCTGGTGAAGATCGGCAGCGTCGAGAACGTGCCGGCCTTCGTCGAGACCGTCAAGCAGGGCAAGACCTTGCTCGAGGGCTTCGGCCACCGGGTCTATAAGAACTTCGACCCGCGCGCCACGATCATCAAGAAGATCGCCGACGACGTCTTCTCGGTCACCGGCAAGAATCCCTTGCTCGACATCGCCCTCAAGCTGGAAGAGGTCGCGCTGGCGGATGACTACTTCATCTCGCGCAAGCTCTACCCCAACGTCGACTTCTACTCGGGCCTCATCTACCAGGCCATGGGTTTCCCGGTCGAGATGTTCACGGTGCTCTTCGCCATCCCGCGCACGTCGGGCTGGCTGGCGCACTTCCAAGAGCTGCTCGCCCAGGACACCAAGATCGCCCGTCCCCGCCAGCTCTACATCGGCGCCGACGTGCGCGACTTCGTGCCGATGCACCAGCGCGACTAAGTCGTCGCCCGGTGGTTTAGGCCGTCGTCTCGGCGGTCCTCGCGAAGCGGGTCAGTCCTTCTTGGACCATCGAGACCCGCAACTTTCCGTCTTGAGAGAAGAGGAAGCCCCTCGAGAGGGCGCGGGCCCCAAAAGCGATGGGCGACTCGGTGTCGTAGAGCAGCCACTCGTCGGCGCGCAGGTCGCGGTGGAACCACATGCAGTGATCGAGGCTGGCGAGCATGGACTTGGGGTCGTCCCAGCGCAGGGTGTGCGGCTTGAGGGCGGCGTCGAGCAGGCTCATGTCGCTGGCGTAGGTCACGACGCAGGCGTGCAGCAGTGGGTCCTCGGGTAGCGTCCCGTCGGCCTTGATCCAGATGTACTGCTGGGGCTCCTTGGACCGATTCGGGCTCCACGGGATGTCGCCGACGAATCGCTGGTCGATGGGGTGGGGGCGTTTGGTCCACTCGTCGAGCTCCCCGAACTCCTCGAGGACGCGCTCGGCCAGCGGCTTGATGGTGTCAGGTCCGGGGACGTCGGGCATTGGTGTCTGGTGCTCGATACTTTCCTCGTCGCTGTGAAAGCTCGTCTGCATGTTGTAGATCGCTCGCCCGTGCTGGATGGCGACGACTCGTCGAGTCGTGAAGCTCTTGCCGTCGCGAATTCGGTCGACCTCGTAGAGGATGGGGGTGGTGGGGTCGCCCGGTCGGAGGAAGTACGAGTGGAGGGAGTGGACCCGGCCGTGCTCGACGGTGCGACCGGCGGCCATGAGCGCCTGGGCCGCGACCTGGCCCCCGAAGGTGCGCTGGCGCTCTTCGACGGGGTGGACGCCCCGATAGACGTTCACCTCGATCGTCTCGAGGTCGAGCAGACGAAGGAGGGAGTCGAGGGCGTCAGACATCTGTCCATTGTTGCACTCAGGCCTTCAGGGACCTTCTGGAAGAACCCGGTAGACTCGGGCAAGTGATTGAACGATTTCGCTCCTTGATTGCGTGGTCGCGCACTCACCAGGGCAAGAAGATGACCCGGTACGTGTTGGGTTCGGTCGTCACGACCGCCGTCTCGTTCACCTCGATCGCCATCCTCTACGGCTTTCGCATCATCCCCGGCGTGGTCTGGGCGACCTTGGCCGGCAACCTGATCGCGACGCTGCCCGCCTACCACCTCAATCGCACCTGGACCTGGGGTAAGCGAGGTCGCAGTCACCTCCGTCGAGAGATCATCCCCTTTTGGAGCATGTCGTTCCTCTCCATCGCCTTCTCGCAGATCGGCGCGTTCTGGGCGCGCGCCGAAGTCCATTCGCACTCCTGGAGCCACTTGGCCGACACCGCGTTGGTCACCGGTACGAACCTCCTGTGCTTCGCGATCTTCTTCGTCTTGAAGCTGATGGTCTTTAACCGCATCTTCCACGTCAACAAACTCGAGCGTCTCGAAGAGCACCTCACCCTCGAAGAGCGCGGGGCGATCGAACCGTCGTTCCCCCAGATCACCAACGACTGAGTCGTTGATCCCCGCCGATGCTCGCGCGACACCCCCAGTAGGTCGGCGACGATGAACCTCTCGCCGCGCTCGCTTCGCGCCTGGTCCCAGACGCACGAGGGAAAAAAGCTGATTCGTTACACCGCGGCCTCGGGGATCACGACCGCCGTGTCACTCGCCGCGGTCGCGGGCTTTTACGGACTGCGCATCATCTCGAGCGTGATCCTGGCGACCCTGGCGGGCAACGTCGTGGGGATGATCCCCGCCTACAACCTCAATCGCCGTTGGACGTGGCACAAGGCCGGACGCAGCAGCCTGCGTCGCGAAGTCGCGCCCTTCCTCTCGATGTCGATCCTCGGCATCGCGTTCTCCCAACTCGGCGCGATCTACGCGCGTCACGAGGTGCGCACGCACCACTGGAGTCACCTCGCCAACACCGGTCTCGTCGCGTCGGCGAACCTCTTGTGTTTTGCGGTCTTTTGGGTACTGAAGCTCATCGTCTTTAATCGGATCTTCCACGTCGAGACCCTGGCGATGATGGACGAGCACCTCAGCGAGGAAGAAGCCGCCAACTAGTCGCGGAAGTTGGTGAACTGCAAGGGCACCGCGAGNNTCGCGGAAGTTGGTGAACTGCAGCGGTACCGCCAGGTCGGCCGCCTTGAAGGCGGCGATGGCGTCTTGGAGGTCGTCGCGCTGTTTGCCCGTGACGCGGACGTGGTCACCCTGGATGGAGGACGAGAGGCTCTTCACGCCCATCTCCTTGACGAGTTTGTTGATCTGTTTCCCGACGTCCTGGCTGATACCGGCCTTCAGGGCGACCTTCTGGCGCGCGCTGTTGTGACTGGCCTCTTCGATCTTGCCCGGGTCGAGAGTCTTTAAGGACACCGAGCGCTTCACCAACTTCTCCTCGAGGACCTGGTAGAGCGCGCGCAGCCGGTCCTCGGTGGTCGCCGAGAGCGTGAGCTCCTTCTCCGAGTACTCGATCACCGCGTTGGTCCCCTTGAAGTCGAAGCGCGTCGTCGCCTCGCGGTTCGCCTGGTCCACGGCGTTGCGGACTTCTTGGAGGTCGACTTCGGAGACCACGTCAAAACTGGGCATGTCCAAATCGTAGAGCGTCACCCCGTTTGGTATCGCAACGGTCGTGGACGGTAGAATTCCCGACGGGTCAGTGCCCGAGTGGCCAATGGGATCTGGCTGTAAACCAGACGGCTTAGCCTACGGGGGTTCAAATCCCTCCTGGCCCACCATGGTCAATCCCTCCTCGGGATTGACCGACCCGTGGCGGGGGAGCGGGTCATCGAAGTACGGTGTCACTGTTCGCGGAGAGAGGAGTTTCGTGAGCCGAGTGAGCGCGTGGGCGAGAGCCGTTCGTCACGCCTACGAACGCGTCGCCGGGCGCTTCGAATCCGGCGTGCAACTCCTCGAGCAGCGCTACACCCCTCTCGGACGTTTCTCCCCGGGTCCCTTCGAGGGCTGGGGGTTCTTATGGCAACCCGCGCTCTTGGGCTTCGTCGCGTTGACCTCGGTCGTGGCCGGCGCGTCCTTTACGAACTCGCCCTTCAAGTTCAACCTGACCAACACCTGGTTCTTCGGCGAACCGGCGGCGAACGCCTCGGGGACCTCGAGCCTCACCAAGTACATCTTCTCCGTGGTGCTCGTCTACGGCGGCCTCTTACTCCTGATGAGGGTGTGGTTGCGCCTCGCCGAGGTCATGAAACTCCACGCGGGGGTGGCGCTCAAGAAACTCTGGTGGATCTTCGCGTTGTGGTCGGTGCCGATGATCGTCGCGCCACCGCTGTTCTCGCGCGACGTTTACAGCTACGCCGCCCAGGGCGAGATGACCCGCCTCAACATCAGTCCGTACCTCTACGGCCCCTTCACCCTCGGCCAGGGCAGCAACAGCTACACCATCCCGGTCGACCCGCTGTGGGGGAACACCCCGGCGCCCTACGGCCCGGGGTTCCTCTCGATCGACGGCTTCATCGACCGGATCACCTTCCACCACGAACTCTGGACGGTGGTGGGGCTGCGCGTCTTAGAAGTATTCGCCGTCGTGATGATCGGCTACGGCGTCATCATGCTCGCCAAGGGGCTCCATCGCGACCCGGGCGAGGCCTTCGTGCTGGCGGCGATGAACCCCCTGGTGCTGCTCACGTTGATCGGTGGCGCGCACAACGACGCGCTGATGACGGGGTTCCTCGTGGTCGGTCTCGGTTTCGCGGTGCAACGTCGTCCGATGTGGGCGCTGCTCTTCGTGGCGCTCGCCGCGTCGATCAAGGCACCGGCGGCCATCGGATTGGCCTTTATCGCGTGGAACTGGCATCCCCCGGGGGCGACCTGGCAGCAGTGGCGCGTGCGCCTTCGCCCCTTCGTCATCGGGGGCGCGATCACGGCCGCGGTGCTCGGGGTGACGACGCTGCTGGCGGGCTTCGGCTTTGGCTGGGTGAAGAACCTCTTGGCCAACGGCACGGTGCGCTCGTGGGCGGCGCCCGCGACGGGTACGGGCATGGGTCTGACCAACATCTTTCACGCGCTGGGGTGGCACACGATCACCCTCGGGTCGGTGCTCTCGGTGACGAGGTTCATCGGTCTGTTGGCGGCGGTCGCCTTCACCCTCTGGCTGCTCTGGCACTCCGAGACCCGTGGGTGGGTCCGTTCGCTCGGACTGGCGCTGTTACTCTTCGTGGTCCTCGGGCCGGTCGTCCAGCCGTGGTACCTGGCGTGGGGTCTCGTCGTGTTCGCCGCCAGCTACCACGGTCGCGAACACTTCTGGCTGTTGTTGCTCTCCATCATCGGACCCTTCGTGGGGATGCCCGGTGGTCGTCAGCTGCTGAGCGGGCTGGTGCACTCCAATCCGCTCCTGATCGCGGTGGCGCTCGCCATCGTCGGCGGGGTCTTGCTCTTGCCCATGGGTCGCTGGACCCAGTGGTCCTGGCCGGAGAAGGAACCCGCCGCCAGCGACCCCCTCGACGCGCTGACCTAGAGCGACGAACTTGACGAGGCGGTCGAACCCGCCTGGGGCACGACGTACTGGTACTCCGCCACGTCGAGCCAGCGACCGTGCTTGCGACCAACCTCACGCTCGACGCCCACCAGGGTGAAGCCCACCTTCTCGTGGAGGCGGATCGATCCGGAGTTCTCCCCCACGATGCGCGCGATGATCGAGTGGAACCCCGAGCCGTTCGCCGCCGCGATCAGGTCCGTCAAGAGTCGCTCACCGACCCCGCGACCCCTCGCGGCGCGGGCCACGTACACCGAGTTCTCCACGGTCGTTGCGTAGGCGGGTCGTTCGCGGAACGAGGAGAACGACGCGAAGCCGAGGATGCGTTCGCCCCGGGCGCCGACCTCACCGACCTCGTCGTCCTCGTTCACCGCGACCAGGCAGAGGAAGGAGGATTGGTGCGAGCTGATCCAGTTGCGCTGCTCCTCTAGGGACTTCGGTCGTAGGTCGAAGGAGACGACGGTCTCGACGACCTCGGGGTTCCAGATGTTCATGAGGGCCTCGGCGTCGTCGAGTTCGACCAGGCGCGTTCTCATAGGGGACCAGGGTAGTGCTGTGGGAGTTGGAAGAATGGCGGGTTTCGAGACTAGGATTCCTGCTCGCGGCTTTTTCGCGACCGCCCTCTTAGCTCAGTGGTAGAGCACTTCCATGGTAAGGAAGGGGTCGTCGGTTCAATCCCGACAGAGGGCTCGCCAGGCGGCGTAGCTCAGGTGGTCAGAGCACACGGCTCATAATCGTGTTGTCGCGGGTTCGAGTCCCGCCGCCGCTACCAGGCAAGTAGTACCCAGGTCGTATCAAGGAGAGAAGAATGGCGAAGAACGAAAAACGCATCCAGGTCACCCTGGCGTGCGAGGACTGCAAGCGGCGCAACTACATCACGATGAAGAACAAGATCAACGACCGTGAGCGCATCGAGATGAAGAAGTACTGCTCATTCGAGCGCAAGCACACCGTCCACAAAGAGACCCGCTAGTCGCACGGCGGTCGCGGGGTTGACCCTCGCGAGCGCGACTCGCTACGCCGCTATCTCGGCGTAGAGGACGCGGTGCACCGCCGCCGCTACTGCGCCGCCGACCAGCGGCGCGAGCAGAAAGACCCACACCTGGCTGAGGGCGGTGCCCCCGACGATCAACGCTGGCCCGAGGCTGCGCGCGGGGTTGACCGAGGTGCCGGTCAGGGGAATCCCGAAGAGGTGGATGACCGTCAAGGAAAGTCCGATCACCATGCCCGCGGTCGCGGCGTTGGCGATCTTGCTCGTGACCCCGAGGATGACGAAGACGAAGACCGCCGTCAAGATCACCTCGACCAGGAGCGCCCCGCCGAGGTTGAGGTGGGTGAGCGAGGCCTTGCCGTACCCGTCGGTGCCGAGGCCTTGTAACGAGGTCCGATACTGCGGTGTCTGTTCGAAGATCGTCCAGAGCACCAGGGCGCCGACGATGCCCCCGGCGAACTGCGCGATCCAGTAGCCAACCGCGTCTCTTGGTGACATGCGCTTGGCGAGGAGCACACCCAAGGTGACGGCCGGGTTCACGTGGCAACCCGAGATCGGTCCAAGGACGTAGGCGAGGGCCATCAACGTGAGACCGAAGGCGAAGGCCGTCGCGACGACGCCGGCGGCGACGCTGCCGCCATCGAAACCGAAGCCGAACATCAACGTGGCGAGGCCGACGCCGAAGAACACCAGCACCGCGGTGCCCAGGAACTCTGCGAAGTACTTCCGTGCCATATCGACCCCCCGACGCGCCCGCTACGGTTGCGAGACGAAGGAAATGTAGCCGACGCGGTGCGCCAGCGGTGACACTCGCGCACGCTGCTAACATTGTTGTCCCTAGGGACACGTCCACTTTCGAGCGGGCGCACGAAGGGCAGTGGCTCAATTGGTAGAGCACCGGTCTCCAAAACCGGTGGTTGGGGGTTCGAGTCCCTCCTGCCCTGCTCGAAGATGTTTTTCGGCTGTGGGAACGAATTACGAACGAGAGATCTGAGATGAACCGCGAACAAAAGCGCATGATGCAGCGACAGGGTCAGGTGGGTGCCGACGGCGCCCCCTCGTCTCGTCGCACGTCGGTGCAGGACGTGCAACGTCGTCGCAGCGACCGCGCCACCCCGCGAGAGTTCTTTCGCCAGATCCGCGAGGAGATGCGACAGGTCTCCTGGCCCACCCGACCCGAGGTGCTGAACTACACCTCCATCGTCTTTTTTGTCCTGGTCTTCATGACCTCGTTGATCTTTGGACTGGGCTTCGGGTTCTCGAAGTTCGTCGCATTCCTCTTTACCAAGTAGGCAATTTATGAGTGACCTTGACACCCCCGTAGATGACGTGAACGACGTCGTGGTCGACGAAGAGATTCTCGACGTCACGATCATCGACGAGGACGACGAGCCGATCGTCGAGAGCGCCTTCGACCGCCCGGGTCGTTGGTACATCGTGCACACCTTCGCCGGACACGAACAAAAGGTCATCGGGGCGCTGAACAACATCATCAAGAGCCGCGAGTTGAGCGACTCGATCTACGAGATCTACCTGCCCGAAGAGGACGTCACCGAGTTCAAGTCGGGCAAGAAGGTGACCGTCTCCAAGCGCATGTTCCCGAGNNGAGCAGCCCACGGCCAAGCGTCGTATGCCGACCCACGAGTTCGAGGTCAACGACACCGTCCAGATCAAGACCGGCCCCTTCGCGACCTTCTCCGGTCATGTGGCCGAGATCAACGAGGACCAGCTCAAGGTCAAGGTGCTCGTGGACATCTTCGGACGAGAGACCCCGGTGGAGCTCGATTTCACCCAGGTCACCAAGCTCTAAGAACGTAAAGGAAGAACATCATGGCCAAGAACATCGTCGCAGTCGTCAAGATCCAACTCGAAGCGGGCGGCGCCACGCCGGCCCCGCCCGTCGGCACCGCGCTCGGACCACACGGCGTGCAGACCATGGAGTTCTGCAAGCAGTACAACGCCGCGACCGAGTCGATGCGAGGCACGGTCATCCCGGTCGAGATCTCGATCTACGAGGACCGTACCTTCACCTTCGTCCTCAAGACCCCACCGACGCCGGTGCTCCTTCGCCAGGCGGCGGGCGTACCCAAGGGCGCGCACCTGGCGGGCCGAGAGGTCGTCGCCACGGTGACCATGGACCAGGTCGAAGAGATCGCCAAGACCAAATTGAAGGACCTCAACACCGACGACGTCGAGATGGCCAAGCTGCAAGTGGCCGGCACGGCGCGCTCGATGGGCATCACGGTCGCGGGCTAGGAGAGAACATGAAGCACGGTAAGAACTACAACAACGCGTTGGCCCAGGTGGACCGCGAGGAGCTCCTCACGGTGCCCGAGGCCGTCGAGAAGGTGAAGTCCATCACCAAGGCGAAGTTCGACGAGACCGTCGAACTGGCCGTTCGCCTCGGGGTCGACCCCCGCAAGGCCGAGCAGATCGTGCGTGGCACCATCACGCTGCCGGCGGGCACGGGCAAGACGAACCGCATCGCGGTGTTCGCGAGTGGCGAAGCAGCCCAGGCCGCGCGCGACGCGGGCGCCGACGAGGTCGGTGCCGAGGACCTCGTCGCCAAAGTCGCGGGCGGCTTCCTCGACTTCGACGTCGCGATCGCGTCGCCGGAGTTGATGGGACAAGTTGGTGGACTCGGTCGAGTACTGGGTCCGCGTGGCCTCATGCCCAACCCCAAGACCGGTACCGTGACGACCGACGTCGCCAAGGCGGTCAGTGAGTTCAAGGGCGGGCGAGTGGAGTACCGAACCGACAAGATCGGCAACGTGCAACTGCGCGTCGGCAAGGTCAGCTTCTCGCGCGAGGACATAGCGCGCAACGTCGTCGCGGTGATCGACGAGTTGGTACGCGTCAAGCCCGCCAGCGCCAAGGGTCGCTACCTGCTGAGTGTCACGATCTCTTCCACGATGGGTCCCGGGGTCAAGATCGACCCGGCCCGCGTGCACGACGTCGACGAAGTGTTGGCGACCGCCTAGGTTTTGACGGCGCCGCCTCGGGAAACTAGGCTGAACGTCTCGCACGAGGTCGGTGCAACAGATTTAGAGAACGCCAAAGACATCCGGTGCACGAACGTGCGTAAGGGACCTAGGTCCGCCTGACGAGGAGTTCGGGTTCCTTCGGGGGCTCGCGCCTGGATGTTGGAGGCCCGTTACCGGGCGGCATCCGGTGAAGGAGCCAGCATGAACAAGGTACGCACCGCGAAGGTCGCCACCGTCGATGAACTCAAGGCCAAGGTCGAGGGCACCTCAACGGCCGTCGTCACCGAGTACCGCGGCATGACCGTCGCGCAGATCTCGACGTTGCGTCGTCAACTGCGCACGCTCGACGCCGACTACAAGGTCTTTAAAAACACCCTCGTCAAGCGCGCCATCGCCGGCACGTCCGTCGAATCGCTCGATGAGTTCTTGGTCGGTCCGACGGCCATTGCCTTCGTCAACGGCGACGTCTCCGCGGTCGCCAAGGCCCTGCGCGACTTCGCCAAAGCCACCCCGACGCTCATCGTCAAGGGCGGCGTCTTGGACGGTAAGGCGCTCAGCGTCGCCGAGCTCTCCGCGCTGGCCGATCTACCTTCGCGCGACGTCTTGCTCGCGCGCTTCGCGGGACTGCTCGCCTCGCCGCTCTCGACGATGGCGGGCCTCTTAAAGGCCATCCCGCAAAACTTCGCCTACGGCCTCTCGGCCTTGATCGACGCCAAGGGCGGCCCCGTGGCCGCGGCGCCGGTTGAGGCGGAAGCCGCCGAGACTCCGGCCG
>PLER01000135.1 GCA_003136495.1 Acidimicrobiaceae bacterium | reverse complement strand
GTCGTAGGGGCTGTGGGTGTCGACCGGTGGGGTGCCCGAGGTGGCGGCGCCCTGGTTGTAGGTGACGGTGTAGGTCGAGGGAGATGGCGAAACCACGTCGATAGTGCCACTCACGCCGGTGATCGTCGAGTTATTCGAGTCCGTTCCGGTGATGGTCTGGTCACCGGCAGTACTCAACGTCGCATTAAAACTGGCGGATCCGTTGGTAAGCGTGACCGTGACAGGAGTGATGGAGCCCCCTGACGAGACCAGGTCGGCCGTGCCGTCATAGCTGGTTGCTGGATTTCCGTACGCATCGCACGTACTAATAGCCACGGGGAAGGGAACGCCGGTGGTGGCGCTAGCGGGCGCGAGGATTACATAGGAGGTTGCCGAACCGGACTCAACAAGGAAGTCAGTTGAGGTACCAGTCACAGGACCTTGTGTCGCGGTCAACGTGGTGGTTTGCGCATCGAACAACGTGACGTCAGTTACGGTACCGATGCCCAGGTCGAAGGTCACGGAGGTCGGATAAATAGGCGCCGTAAGGTTCGGGCTGTCGGACGGTCCACTGAATTCGAGGGTCTGCGTGCCGGTGTAGGCCGTCACGGTGTTGCCGTACTGGTCGAGAGCGGTGATCGAGTCGCCAAAGGAGACGCCCACCATCTGCGTGCCCGGATTCGCCACACCAAATGACGTCACGGGGCCGGGGAGAATTGAAAGATCCGTCGCGCCATCAACACCCGTGGGGTTGTCGGTGGCGACTAGCGAAACGGTTTGCGCGTCATAGAGCGTCAACGTCGGTGCATTTGCTCCGCTGGCCACGCCGTTGAGGAACGTAACGGCGGATCCGCTGGCGCACGATGCCTGGTCGGGGTAGCTCGGTGCCGCCAGATTCGGGGAGTTCGAAGGTCCTGAGAAGGTCAGACACTCTGCGCCGGTGTAATTGGTATCCACATTGCCGTATTGGTCCAGTGCCGTGATATTGACCGTGAATGAACTACCGGCAGTGGGCGTTGGAGTCGACGGATAGAGCGTGAAGGAACTGAGAACGGAGGCTGGAACGGTGACGGGACCACTGGGAGCGCTCGTTGCGGTCCACGAGCGAAAAACAACGGTCACGGTGTACGTGTAGGTGTTTGAGGGGACGTCGGTGTCCTCGCACGATACCGAGGTGATCAACGCCGTTGATGAAGTACCGCACGCGGGGCTCGCCGTCGCGCCGACGTAGCTTTGGACGTAGTAGCCCTGAATTACCATTCCTGCGGCTTCCGTGGGCGCCGTCCACGACACGTCCACCGTTCGAACGTTCGGCGAAGGAAATACCGCTTCGACATTTGAGGGCGGAACCAGTGTGCCGACGGAGGCGCTACCCACTCCGCCGCCGTGCCCCGCGAAGAATGCTCCGGCGGAACTGGCCACACCGAGGGCTCCGATGAGCCCCAAGAACACCATGAAACAGAACTGCGTGAGGCGCGAACTCATCAGTGATCGACCCCGAATGGGACGCGTCGCGTCGGCCTGATCCCTTCGTCTACGAGACAGGCGTCGAAGGGAGTGCCGTCTCACGGCTTCTCCCTCCGTGACCATTCAGGTGAGGCGACGCGGCGCGTCGGGTGAACGTGTTCGCGCTTCGTCACGACGGCGTTGACCGTCGCGACGGCGAGACCAACTCGGACCATCGTCCGAGCCGATACCACCGACCGATTGAGTACGTTCACCACAGTTGAAATCTCATCCACCTCTAATACGGCGTTTGTAGGTCGACCGCCCGCTCGGCCGAGTCGCGGATTGTGAGTCCGCGACTCGGCTTCGCGTGCGGCGAAGCTCGAGGAATGAAGGACAGATGTCCGAAATCCTCTCGCTTTAACGGTTAGTTAGCCGTGTAGCTGAAGTCCAAGACCGCGTTCTCGCACGAATCCTGATTCGTCGGATAGTTGACCAACGAAACCGATCCTCCCGAGGGCTGGAAGTTGACCGTGGCTCCTACGGGTATGGTGACGTCGTTTGGACTCGACGGTTGAACGATCGAGAACCAGTTCAAGTCACAACCCGGTTGGTTCGAACCCGTGAGCGTCACGGTCACCGACTGCACGTAGGCGGGGTTGGACCCCGTGTTCGTGATGCTGAAGTCGAGCGGCTGTGAAGGCCCGCCAGGGTAGAGGGTCGTGAAGGTTCCACTGTTCTGATACCCATTGAACTCGACCGCCGGCACATCGAAGCCGCCGGTGTATCCCGGTGTCGGGTACCCGTCGTAGGAACCCGTGGGCACTTCGTAGTCAACCGCATTTCCGTCGCCCGTGCAGGTGCCGTTGTCGGGGTCGTACTGGAAACTTCCCGGGGTAACCGATTCGCAGTAACTGACGGCTTCGCTGGAGTTCAGGTAGTCACCGGTAATCGCGTCCGAACCGGCCGTAATAGCCGTCGTGGCGGGGTCGCCCGTGTCGTCTGAGACCGCGACGTTCAAGGACTGCTCCGCTGTTGTCGTGGTCGGGTACGAAATGCCGTAGACAATCGATCCGGGCAGCACCACCGCGGAACCAAAGTCGCTCGCGCTGAAGGTGATGTTGGAGTTCAGGTTTATCGAACAGGTCGAACCGTTGTACCACTC
>PLER01000098.1:39905-49618 GCA_003136495.1 Acidimicrobiaceae bacterium | reverse complement strand
ACCTCGTCCCCGTCGCTCGGCTGTTGCGTGACGTGCCGTCCTCGCTCGAGGTCGACTTCGAAGCGCCCTTTGACGAACCCCACGAGTTCGCCCCGCGCGGACCGGTCGAGACCGACGTCTTTCCCGAGTCACTGGTGCACGTCAAGATACGCATCGAGAGCTTCAGTGGGGGCATGCGTGCCCGGGGCCGCGTCGAGGCCCCCTGGCACGGGGTCTGTCGGCGCTGTTCGGCGCCGGTGCTCGGACGAAGTGACGTGATGGTCAACGAACGTTTCGTCGACGAACGCGCGCAAGGCGACGAAGAGTCCTACCTCATCGAACACGGCTTCATCGACCTGGCCCCCTTGGCCCACGACGCCATCCTCTTGGACCTGCCCCTGGCGCCGCTGTGTCGAAGTGACTGCAAGGGGCTCTGTCCCTACTGCGGCGGCGACCTCAACGACGTGGCCTGTGAGTGCCAGGCGCCACTCGACCCGCGCTGGGCTACACTGGACGGACTCCAATTTGCGGACCCCGAGTCCTCGGGGTCCAGTGACGTGTGACGGGTTCGCCCGCTGAAAGAGAAGATCGATGGCCGTTCCCAAGCGCAAGACCAGCAAAGCCAAGACCCGCAGCCGTCGCGCGGCGAACTGGCGCTTAGAGCGCCCGGCGCGCAGCGTCTGCCCGCAGTGCGCGACCTCGAAGTTGCCCCACGTGGTGTGCCCGAACTGTGGCTGGTACAAGGGTCGCGTCGCGGTCGAGGTCAACTGAGTTGACCCTCCCCATCGCTCTTGACGCGATGGGTGGTGACTTCGCACCCAAGGAAGTGATCGCCGGAGCCCGTCGCGCCGTCGACGAGCACGGCCTCGAGGTCATCCTCGTCGGGGTACCGGAGCTCCTGGGTGACCCTTTGGGCTTGGAGGTCGTTGCCTGCAGCGAGGTCATCGCCATGGACGACGACCCCGCCGCCAGCGTGCGCAAGAAGAAGGACTCCTCCCTCGTTCGCGCCGCCGAACTCGTGCGGGACGGCCAGGCCTCGGCGATGGTCTCGGCCGGCAACACCGGCGCGGCCATGGCCTCGGCGCTGTTGCGCATGGGGCGCCTGCCCGGCGTGGTGCGGCCCTGTATCGCGACGCCGATCCCCAACCCCGGCCGCACGCCGATGGTGTTGGTGGACGCCGGCGCCAACGCCGAGTGCACGCCCGAGATGCTCGTCCAGTTCGCCCAAATGGCCTCGACGTTCGTCGAGGCGCACTACCACGTCGAACGCCCGAGCGTCGGGCTGCTCTCGATCGGCGAGGAGCCCACGAAGGGCACACCCCTCGTCAAAGAGACCCACCAACTCCTGCGCGAGATGACGACGTTGAACTTTCTCGGCAACGTCGAGGGCCGGGACCTCATTCCCTCACCGGTCGACGTCGTGGTCACCGACGGCTTCACCGGCAACGTCGCGCTCAAGACCCTCGAGGGCGCGCTCAAGTTCGTCTTTTCCACGATGCTCTCGGCGATCGACACGAATGACGCCACGCGCGCGGCCGGCGACGTGCTCTTAGAGCACCTCTTGCCCGTCGCCACGCGCCTGCGTCCCGAGAGCCAGGGTGGTGCGTTGCTCCTCGGGGTGGACGGGATCTGCGTCATCAGTCACGGCTCCTCGAACGCCACGGCGATCATGAACGCCCTGCGAGTCGCTGACGAGATGCGCGCCGACGACGTGGTCGCCAAGATTCGGTCCACTATCCGTCCTGATCAAGCCGCCTAACTAGGCACTCCAGGCGGCCCGCTCACTAGGCTTGGTCCACACGTTTCAAAGGAGGCGCATGAGCGCTGACACCGCACCACTGGATCGAGCCGCCATCTTGGTGCTCGTACGTGACCAACTCGCCGAAATCTTAGAAAAAAGCCCCGAGGACATCGTGGAAGACGTCTCCTTCGAGGACTTGGGGGCCGACTCGTTGGCCTTGATTGAACTGGTTGAGGCGTTAGAAGAGAGCCTCGCCGCGTACGAGGACGGCTTCCACATCGACGACGAGGACTTAGAGGGCCTCACCTCGGTGCGCGACGCCGTGAACTACGTCGCCGTCAAGCTCCAGGTCGCCTAACGCGCCACGCGGACCCCATGGTCTCGCCTCTCGACACCGTCGCTGAGCGTGTGGGACTCGTGCCCACGAGTCCCGTGCTGGTGACGGCCCTCACGCACTCGAGCTTCGCCGCTGAGCATGACGTCGAGTCCAACGAACGACTCGAGTTCCTCGGCGACGCCGTCGTGGACCTCGCCGTGGCGGACCTCATCGTGACCCGCTTTACCGACCTCGACGAGGGAACGGGCTCCCTCGTGCGATCGCGCGTGGTCAACGAGGCCTCCCTCGCGGAGGTCGCGCGCGCGCTCGGTCTCGGCGAGGCGCTGCGCGTCGGACGAGGCGTGTTGAAAGAACGCGGCACCGAGCGACCCTCGCTCCTGGCCGACACCTTTGAGGCGGTGGTGGCGGCGATCTACTTCGACCGTGGTTACGACGTCGCGAAGACCTTCGTCCAGGACTGCTTGGCGGAGGCGGTGGTTGCCGCGTCGAAAGAACCCAGTGACGTCGATCCCAAGACGCAACTTCGTCAGTGGGCCGAGGCCCGCGGACTCGGCACGCCCCGCTACGAGGTGCGCAGTTCTGGTCCCAGTCACGACGTGACCTTCTACGCGACCGTGTACGTCGGCGAGCTCGCGGTCGTCGGCGAAGGAACGTCGAAGAAGAGCGCCGAAGCCGAGGCCGCCGCGCTCGCGTGGCGGGGCCAACACGGTGCCTGAGCTCGCCGAGGTCGAGACGGTGCGCGCGTCACTCGCGCGCGACCTCATCGGCAAACGAGTCAAGACCGTCGCGGTGACCAACGGGCGAGCGGTACGTCGACACAAGACCGCCAAGGACTTTCGCACCCTCGTCGAAGGTCACTCGATCAAATCGATCTCGCGTCTCGGCAAGAACCTGGTGATTGGACTCGACAATCAGACCCACCTCGTGATTCACCTGGGCATGAGTGGTCAGTTGCTGCGCGCGAAGAGCGCGAAGGACCCCAAACCCAAGCACACTCACGTGGTCTTCTCCTTCGTCCAAGGCGGCGAACTGCGCTACGTCGACCCCCGGACCTTCGGCGAGCTCTACGTCTCCACCGCTCCCGGCGAGGGTGAAGAACCGGTCGAGATCTCCAAGTTCGCGCGACTCTCCATTGGCGGTGACGGACTGGCGCTGCGCAAAGCGGTGCCCGAGTTGGCGCACCTCGGGCTCGACCCCTTCGAGGACCAGATCGGCTGGGACCGCTTCGCCGCGATCTTGCGTTCACGTGCCACTCCGTTAAAGGCCGTCCTCACGGACCAGGACATCATCGCGGGGATTGGCAACATCTACGCCGACGAGATCCTCTTCGCGTCGGGCCTGCGCTTCGATCGGCCGGCCGAATCGCTCTCGACCATCGAGATCCGTCGACTGCATCGCGCGATCACCGAGGTCTTGACCGAGGCGATCAAGCACGGCGGCTCGACGCTTGACGACGAGCAGTTCGTCGACCCCGACGCCAAGCCCGGCAACTACCAACAGTTCCACCAGGTCTACAACCGCGAGGGCCAGGCCTGCTTCCAGTGCCGCCAACCGCTGCAGCGAGAGAGCGTGCGCGGTCGATCGACGTACTTCTGCGTCAAATGCCAAGCCTGACCACGAGCGCGTGACCTCAAGATTGCTAGCGTCGGTGCGTGTTTCTTAAGCGACTGACCATGAAGGGCTTCAAGTCCTTCGCCGACACCACAGTTCTAGAGTTCGAACCCGGGGTCACGGCGGTCGTGGGACCAAATGGTTCGGGAAAATCCAACGTGGTCGACGCGGTCACCTGGGTTCTCGGCGCCCAGAGCACGAGGGCGCTGCGCTCGTCGCGCATGGACGACGTCATCTTCATGGGCACCGCTAACCGCGCGGCGCTCGGGCGCGCGGAAGTGGCCCTGACGCTCGATAACTCCTCGGGCCGTCTGGCGGTGGACGGCGCGGAGGTGACGATCTCGCGCACGCTCTTTCGCAACGGCGACTCCGAGTACGCGATCAACGGCACGACGTGTCGACTCCTCGACGTCCAAGAACTCCTCGGTGACTCCGGCGTCGGGCGCCAACAGCACATGATCATCGGTCAGGGTCAACTCGACTCGATACTCTCGTCGAACCCCGAGAACCGTCGTGCGGTGATCGAAGAGGCCGCGGGCGTCTTGAAGCACCGACGACGCAAGGAACGCTCCGAGCGTCGACTCGCCACGACCCAGGAGAACCTCGAGCGTCTCGGCGACCTGGTGCGCGAAGTGCGTCGCCAGATGCGACCGCTCGAACGCCAGGCCGCGTCGGCGCGCAGCTACTCCGACGTCGAGAGTGAACTCCGTGACGCGCGCCACGCCCTCTTCTCCACGCGCTTGACGAACTTCGAGCAGCGCCGTCGCGAACTCGAGCACGCCCTTGAAGAGGCCTCCGTGCGCGAGCGCGAACTACGCCACGAACTGGTGACGCTCGACGCCAAGGCGACCGCCGCGGCCGCGGAGATGGCCTCGCGACGAGAAGAGATGCTCGCCTCGACCCTCGGCACGCTGCAGGGGCTGGCCGAACGGGCCCGCGGGACGACCTCGGTCATCAAAGAGCGCGAACGGGCCCTGCGTCAAGCGTTGATCGCGTCGGCCGACGAGAACGTCATCGCCACCCTCGAGGCCGACGCCGCCAAGCTCCTTCACGACCTGGAAGAACTGAGTGGCGACGAACTCACCCTGGTCGAGTTGCGTGACCAGCTTCGCGAGTCGCGCGGGCGCTTCGCGGTAGAGGAGGAAGAGTTCGACGCGACGTGGTCAACGTCCTCGAGCGACAGCGCCGAAGCGGCCCTGCTCGCAGCGCGAGAGCGCATCTCACTCCTCGAACGATCGATCGCGTCACTTCGTGAGAGTGAGCGCCGAGCGAGCGAACGTCTCGCCGACGCGCAGCACCGACGCGAGACGACCACGGCGGCGACGCAGCGCGCGAGGGGTGAGCAGGCGACCGTCGCCGAGGACGCCGCGACGGCGTCGCGGGACGTCGACGCCGCGCACGTTCTCGCCACGACGGCGGGGAACGAGCGCCGCGAGGCGGATGAGGCGTTGCGCGCGGGCGAGGACCTCGCCGCTCGCGCCCACGCGCGCGCCGAGACGCTGGCCCGGGCGCTCGAAGAGCTTTCCGGAGCCGGTGGACGGGCCATCATTGGCGACCTCGACGGCGTGCTCGGTTCGTTTCTCGACCTCATCGAAGTTGACGCCGGGGCCGAGCGGGCCGTCGAGTCGGCCGCGGGGGTGTCCGTGGCCGCGATGGTCGTCGACAGTGGCGCCGCGCGAAGTGCTCTCGCGGCCCTTCGTCGCGGTGGTGGCGCCGGACTCATCTTGCCCGTCTCCAGTGGCGACGTCGCCGCTCCGGCCGCACCCGAGGGCACGCAGGCCCTGCGCGAACTCGTGCGAGCGAGAACGGGCGCGCCGGCGCACGTCACTCGGGTGCTCGACACGCTCTTTTCTCGAGCGTTCGTGGCGACCGACTGGGAGTCGGGTGCCGACGTCGCGCTGGCGAACCCCGCGTTGACCATCGTCACGCGGGAGGGTGACCGCTTCGCGCCGTCGGGCTGGCGCACTGGCTCCGGCCGAGCCGTCGTGACACGTCACAGCGTCGAAGAGGCGCAGAACGCCGCCGAGCACGCACAAGGTGAGCTCGACGGGCACCGTGCGCGTTTCGACGCCGCCGAGGGTGCACTCGCGGCGGCGCTCGATCGGCACCGCGAGGCCGAGGGCGCGCTCCGTCGTTCCCAGCGTGACGCGGAGCGCGTCGCGTCGCTGCTCGAACGCTTAGAGGGCGAGTCGACGACGTTGGTGGGCGAGATCGAGGCACTGGAGAGCGAGGTGGCGAACCTCGTCGAACAACGCGCCTCTTTGGAAGAGGAGTTGAGCGTCCAGCGCGAGGGTCTACCAAGTCTCGAACTGGCCGCGCTCGACGGTGCCCAACGAGAGTCCCAGCGCAGCGACGCTAAGACAGCGCTGGAATCACACCGGCAACTCGTCGAGGCGGAGGCGACGGTACTTTCTCGCCGCGAAGCGGAGTTCGCCGAGCGTCGCCGTCTCATCGAAGCGCGACAGGGTGAGATCGAAGTGCGCTTGGAGGGTCGAACCGGGGAGCGTCAAGCCGCCGCGGCCAAGCGCGAGTCACTCGAGTTCGATCGACAGGTCCTGGGCCGCCTCGCGGCCCTCGTCGAGCGAGCGGCCGAGGAGATTCGCGTCGCTCAAGAAGCGATGGATTCGACCTATCGCGAACAGCTCGAAGCGACGCGGGCGAGTGCCGAGGTGCTCGAAGAGGTGCGGCGGGCTCGTCACGACGCCGACGCGCGCCTCTCCGAGCTCGGTGAGGTGATGCGTCGACACGAGATCGAACAGGCCGAGTTGGTCGTCAAGGTCGCCAACGTGCACGAGGTCGTACGTCGAGACCTCGGCGTCGAACCCCACGAGATGGGCCCGGCCCCACTGGTCGAGCTCACCGAGGGCGCGTCACTCGAATCACGGGTGAGCGAACTCGAAGCGCGCATCACGTCGCTCGGTCCGATCAATCCGCTCGCCCTTGAAGAGCTCGCGGCCTTAGAGGATCGCTACAAAGAACTCGACGCGCAGGTCAGCGACGTGCGCCACGCGCGCCGTGAACTCCAAGAGGTCCTGCGCGCCCTGGATGAGGAGATCATGGCGACGTTCACCTCGGCCTTCGCCGACGTCAACGAGCACTTCTCCTCCTTGATCGCGATGCTCTTTCCCGGAGGTCAGGGCCGACTCAACATGAGCGAACCCGACGACCCGCTCAACACCGGCGTCGAGATCGAAGTGCGGCCGATGGGCCGCAACGTGCGGCGTATCTCGTTGCTGTCGGGTGGCGAGCGTTCCATGGCCGCGTTGGCGTTCCTCTTCGCGGTCTTTCGCTCTCGACCGTCGCCCTTCTATCTCATGGACGAGGTCGAAGCGGCGTTGGACGACGTCAACCTCCAACGATTCCTCAGCCTGGTCGACGAGTTCCGTGATGAGGCGCAGATGCTCATCGTCACGCACCAAAAGCGCACCATGGAAGCGGCCGACGTGCTCTACGGCGTCACCATGGTGCCCGGGGCCTCCTCCAAGGTCGTCAGCCAGCGGGTCAATCGCGCTCAGGAGATCGCGACGGCGTGATCGTTCTCTACATTGTTCTGGCGCTCCTCGTCGTCATCGGGATGGTCGTGCTGGTGCGACGTCGACGTCGCCCTCGACGTGCGCTGGTCTCGCCGCCGCGCGCCGCGATGCCCACCATCCTCGTCACCGAGTCGACGCCGATTCCGACGCTGCTCGATGAACGCACCCTCGCGCAGCGACTGGCCCCGTCGCGCGGGGTGTTCGAGCGCGTGCGCGCGCTCGGCAGTGACGGTGGCGTATCCCCTGAGCAACTCGAGGTCGTCGAGGAGGTCCTCCTGCGCAGCGACGTCGGCGTCGCGACGACCACGGCGGTGCTCGAGGAGTTACGCGCCAACGGGGCACCCGACGGCGTCGCCGCCGCGGTGCGCTCGAGCATGCTGGCTTCCCTTCGCCGCGATCGTGCGACCTCGACGTCCGCCGAGGCGGGACGGGTACCGGTGTGGCTCTTCGTAGGGGTGAACGGCGTCGGCAAGACCACCACGATCGGCAAACTCGCCCAGCGCCACCACGACCAGGGTCGCAGTGTCTTGTTGGCCGCGGGGGACACCTTTCGCGCCGCCGCCGCCGACCAACTCGAGCAGTGGGCGACGCGCACGGGGTCGGACATCGTGCGGGCCAATGAGGGCGCGGACCCCGGCTCCGTGGTGCACGACGCGATCGGGCGCGCGAGTGCGCGCGGGGTGGACATCGTCCTCGCCGACACCGCCGGGCGACGCGCGAACAGCACGAACCTGCTCGATGAACTCTCCAAAGTGCGCCGCGTGGCCGACCGGGCGCCGGGTCAGGTCGTCGAGACGCTCCTGGTGCTCGACGCCACGACGGGGCAGAACGCGCTCACTCAGGCGCGCGAGTTCTTGGCGGCGGCCGGGGTGACCGGCATCGTGCTGACCAAACTCGACGGCACCGCGCGTGGGGGCATCGTGATCGCCATCGAGCGCGAACTCGAAATCCCCGTCAAGTTCGTCGGGGTGGGCGAGGGCGTGGGCGACCTCATCGTCTTTGATCCGGCGGAGTTCGTGGACTCGCTGCTCGGGGCCTGACGCTAACCTTCCAACACCATGTTTGACGCCCTCAGCGAACGATTCGAACGACTCAGCACGTCACTTCGTTCCCGCGGACGACTGAGCGACGCCGACCTCGACGCGGCGCTGGCCGACGTGCGCTCGGCCCTCTTAGAGGCCGACGTCGAACTGGGCGTGGTGCGGGCCTTCCTCGACGCGGTGCGCGAGCGACTCGACGGTGAGGCCCTCAGCCAAAGCCTCTCACCGGGCCAACAGGTCATCAAGGCCGTGCACGAACAGCTCATCGAGGTCTTGGGGGGCACGCCGCTCAAGATCACCTACGAGGCCAAGCCCCCGACCGTGGTGCTGCTCGCCGGCCTCCAGGGCGCGGGTAAGACGACCGCGGCGGCCAAGCTCGCCGCCTGGTTCAAACAACAAGGGCGCCAGCCCTATTTGGTCGCGGCCGACCTCCAACGTCCGGCCGCCGTCGAACAGCTCCGCGTGCTCGCCGGGCAGATCGGCGTCGACGTCTTCTCCGAGCCGTCGAGCCCCATTGACGTTGCGCGTAAGGGCGTCGCCGAGGCGACGCGACTCGGCCGCGACGTGGTGATCATCGACACCGCCGGTCGTCTGGCCATCGACGACGCGCTCATGAAGGAGGTTCGCGGCATCAGCGCCGCGACCACGCCGAAGTACACGTTCTTGGTGATCGACGCGGTCACCGGTCAAGACGCGGTGGCGACCGCGCGGAGTTTCCACGAGGCGCTCGAGCTCTCGGGGCTCATCGTCACCAAACTCGACTACGACGCGCGCGGTGGCGCGGTGCTCTCGGCGCGCGGGGTCGTCGGCCGTCCGGTCGTCTTCGCCTCCACCGGGGAGAAGTTGGCCGACTTCGACCTCTTCTACCCCGACCGCATGGCGTCGCGCATCCTGGGCATGGGCGACGTGATGTCCTTGATCGAACAGGCCGAGCGCACCATGGACCCCGACGTGGTGGCGGCGTCGGCCGGGCGCATGATGAGTGGGAACTTCACGCTCGATGACTTCCTGGCCCAACTGAACCAGGTGCGCAAGATGGGATCGCTCGGTGGACTCATGAAGTTGATGCCCGGGGTCACCAAGGAGATGCGCACCGCGGCGAGCAACGTCGACGAGGGAGAACTCAATCGAGTCGAGGCGATCGTGCGGTCGATGACCCCGCTGGAACGGCGCGATCCTTCGGTGATCGACGGATCTCGACGGACTCGCATCGCGAAAGGTTCGGCGACGAGCGTGTCGGCGGTAAACCAACTCTTAAAGCAGTTCACCGAGATGCGCAAGATGATGCGCCAGATGGGCAACGGCGGCACTCCGGCGTTGCCGGGCGGGCTGGGCAAGATGGCGAGCCTGGCGGCGCGCGGCGCGGGTCGCGGGGAAGCCTTGCCGGCGGGTTTCGAGGCGCTCGGCCAGGGCATGGCGAGTGCCGCGTCGACGCCGCGTGGCGGCGGCGGGAAAAACAAGAAGAAGAAGGG
>PLER01000098.1:0-39897 GCA_003136495.1 Acidimicrobiaceae bacterium | reverse complement strand
AAGAAGCAACCCACCTATCGCGTCGTCGCCGCCGAGAGTCGCCGTGCGCGTTCGGGCGCCTTTTTAGAGATCGTCGGCACCTACCAGCCACGCGGGATCTCCATCGCCGAACCCGAGATGGTCCTAAAGATCGACAACGATAAGGTCCTGCACTGGCTCCAGCACGGTGCCCAGCCCACCGAGCGCGTCGAGAAGCTCTTAAAGATCTCCGGCGCCCTCGAGGCGTTCGAAGCCTCCAAGGCGTCCAAGGCCGCCACGTGAGCGACGCCGAGGACGACTACGTCGCGGGCGACGTCAACACCATTGACGACGAGGTGGATGAGTACGAGGACGACGACGTCAACGACGACAGAGACGTCAATCAGGCGGACCGAGCGCTGAGCGCGACGGCGGTGCTTGAGTTCATCGCCAAGTCCCTCGCCGAAGACCCCAACGCCGTCGCCATTGAGGTCTCTGAGCGCCAGGGCAAGGTCATCCTCTCGCTCAGCGTCGGACCCAACGACATGGGTCGCATCATCGGACGTCGCGGCCGCACCGCGCAGGCGATCCGGGCGCTGGTCGGCGCCGCGGGAGCACGAGACGGGGTCACCACCTCCGTCGACATCGTCGACTGAGGTGACCGTCGAGCGTCCCACGCTCGAAGTCGGGCGCATCGTAAAGGCCCACGGTCTTCGCGGTCAGGTCCAAGTCGACCTGTGGAGCGACCGCGTCGAACGACTGGCGGTCGGTACGACCCTCACGAGCGACCGCGGTCCGCTCGTCGTCGAAGCCGCCGCGGCCCACCAGGCACGATTCATCGTGCGCTTTGATCGCATCACCACCCGCGAAGAGGCCGACGACTGGCGCGGCGTCGTGCTGTCGGCTCCGCGACTCGAGGACGACAGCGTGATCTGGATTGACCAACTCTTCGGCGCCGAGGTCGTCGACGTGGCCGGGGTGCGTCGCGGGGTCGTCGTCGACGTCGAAGCCAACCCCGCGAGCGACCTGATGGTGCTCGATTCGGGTGCACTGGTGCCGCTCACCTTCGTCACCGACCTCGAGCCCAACGTCCGCGTCGTGGTCGACCCACCCGAAGGGCTGTTCGAATGACGCTACGGATCGACGTCCTCACGCTGTTCCCCGAGGCGGTGGCCAGTTACGCGTCCACCTCGGTGCTCGGCCGCGCGCGCGATCGTGGGATCTGGGAGTTGCACCTCCACGACTTTCGAGACGCGAGCACCGACGTGCACCGCAGCGTCGACGACACGCCCTTCGGGGGCGGCGCCGGGATGGTGCTGCGCGCCGAACCCATCATCGCCACCATCGAGTCCACCCCCGACCTCGCGCGACCGGTGATTGCGCTCACCCCCTCGGGTCGAGTGTTCACCCATCAAGTCGCCCACGAGCTCAGCGCCCTCGAGGGCTTCACGCTGCTCTCGGGTCGCTACGAGGGATTCGACCAGCGCGCCCTCGATCTCGTGGTGGATGACGAGCTCTCCCTCGGTGACTTCGTACTCGCGGGTGGAGAACTCGCGGCGCTCTGCGTGATCGAAGCGGTCGTGCGACTCCGGCCCGGGGCCCTCGGGAACGACGAGTCCAGTCGAGACGAGTCCTTCGGTGACGGCCTGCTCGAGTACCCCCACTACACCAAGCCGGCCGAGGTCAGAGGGCGTCGAGTGCCCGAGGTACTCCTCTCGGGGGACCACGCGAAGATCGAACGCTGGCGGCGCGCCCAGGCGCTGGCGCGCACGATCGAGCGACGAAGTGACCTGATCGAAGCGCGCGGCGGGCTCAGCGCCGAGGACCGGGCGCTCCTGGCGGAACTCGAGGCGATGAACGGTCCGGAGTAAACCGGCTAAACTCATACAGCCTGTGATCCGAAAGGGACCGCTCTCATGAACCCCACTGACTTAGTCGACCGCGATTCGCTCCGCGACGACATTCCCTCGTTTCGTCCCGGCGACACCGTCAAGGTCCACGTGCGCGTGGTCGAGGGCACCCGCCAGCGCATCCAGGTCTTCCAGGGCGTCGTGATTCGTCGTCAAGGCTCGGGCGTACAGGAGACCTTCACCGTGCGCAAGATCAGTTTCGGCGTGGGCGTCGAGCGTACGTTTCCGGTGCACACCCCCACGATCGCCAAGATCGAGGTCGACTCCTACGGCGACGTGCGTCGCGCCAAGCTGTACTACTTACGCGACCTTCGCGGCAAGGCGGCGAAAATCAAGGAACTTCGCGTCACCGAGCGCGCGTAGTCGCTGGTGGGTGAAGAAGAGCTCGACGACTACGAGTCGACCTTAGAACTCGCGCTCGTCCAGGAGTACAAGGCGGTCGTCGGGATGTTCGACTTCGCCGTGGAGACCGATCGCCGTTTCTATCTGGCCAACGACGTCGCCGTCGAGGTGAAATCAAACGCCACCCCAACGTTGCTCGAGGTAACGCTCCACGACGCCTGGGTCTGGGACATGTACCGCGCCGCGCGCTTCGTGCCGTCGGTGCGCATCCTCACGTTTCGCGACGTGAACATCGAGCGCTTACCCAAAGAGGACCTCCAGCCCTAGTCATGGAGTTGCTGCGCGTCGTCGCCGGTCGCGGTCACGCCGCGGAGGTCGCGGTCCTCGCCGGTTCGACGGACGTGGTGGTGCGTTGCGCCGACGCCGACACCGTGCTCGCGGTCGCGTCCTGGCGTGAGGCACTCGTGAGCGACATCGGGGTGTGGCTCGTCGTCGGCGACGACTATCCCGCCCAGTTGGCCGCGCGTGACGTCAAGACGCTCGCCGCGCTGGTGTCACTGTCCCGCGTGGTCGTCGAGGCCGCTTCGCTGGTCGATCAACACGCCGACGTGCTTGAGGCGCTCCTCACCGATGACGAAGTCAACTTCGCCAATGACGTAGCGACCCTGCGCGGCGCGTACAACCGACCCGCGCCGCAGCTTCCGATCGACCTCTGGCGCTACCGTGAGGGACAACTCGTGCGTCGGGCACACACGTTGGACCTCGTTCGAAGTGAGTCCCGCGCGTGGGGTGAGCTCTCCTACTTCGCCTGACCTAGCTGAGTTGTCGCGAGATCCGGTCGGGTCGGATCGTGACCGTGACGCGTACTTCGCCCTCGCGTCGATACGGGTAGGGATCGATGCCGGTGTACTTCTTCGACAGGCGGTCGATCACATCGTCCGCTCCCTCGGTGGTGAACCCCACCACGGTGCCGCGCACGCTGATGGTGTCGGTGGGATTGTCGGGATCGGTCAAAGAGACCGCGACGCGCGAGTCGTTCGCTAAGTTTCGCGCCTTCGCTCGGCCGAGCGCGGTGTTGATGACGATGTCCTCACCGTCGAGCTCCACCCAGACCGGGCTGACGTTGGGCGAACCGTCCGGATCGAGGCTCGCGATGTGCGCGAGGACCTTCTTCTCGAACAGCGCGCGCGAGGCGGGGGTGAAGGTATCGGCCACGGGGCTCCTGTCGGTCGGGCCGTCGAAGCCCACTAGTTTTACTGTAATGAACGTTGGTGCCCACGTCCGCGGCGGTGGCCAGCTGGTTCCTTCCCTCGAATTCGGCGTCGAAATCGGGGCGACCTCGATCCAGATCTTCACCCAAAGCCCGCGCATGTGGAAGCCGTCGCAGTACGCGCCCGAAGTCCTCGCCACGTTTCGCGAGGCGCAGGCCAAACACCCCACCATCACCGACACGTTCTGTCACGCCACCTATCTGATCAACCTCGCTTCGGCCGAACTCGAGCTCTACGAGAAGTCCGTCGAGTGCCTCACTCATAATCTTTCGGTGGCGCGAGGTATGGGCGCGTCGGGACTGGTCCTTCACGTCGGCTCGCACAAGGGGGCTGGATTCGACGACGTCGTGCGCCAGATCGCCGACGGCCTCGAGCGCGCGCTCGACCGAGCTGACGCCGCCCCTTCGGGTGTCGTCGACTGTCCCATTCTCATTGAGAACGCGGCGGGCAGTGGCGGCACCGTGGGACGGTCCTTCGAAGAGATCGAGTTCTTAATCGACGCGTGCAACGGCGACGACCGACTAGGGCTGTGCATCGACACGCAACACCTCTGGGCCAGTGGTGTTGACTACTCCACCGTCGCCGGCGCGCAGAACGTAGTGAAGGAGGTTGAGCGAACGATCGGCATGTCACGACTCGGCTGTCTGCACTTCAACGACTCGAAGATCGAACTCGGCGGAAACCGAGATCGACACGCCAACATCGGTGAAGGCACCATTGGTGCGAAGGGACTGGCGCCGCTCGTGGGTCATCCGCAGATTCGCGACCTACCGCTGTTGCTCGAGGTCCCCGGTGATGGGGAAGGGCCCCGCGTCGAGGACGTCGCGGCCGCGAAGAAAGTCGTCGCCGCCGGCGTCAAGCTCTACGACGGCGGATCGCCGAGGCTCTCGAGCGCTCCTCGCCTGAGTGCGACGCGCTCGGTACCATCCAAGCCGAAGCCGTCCAAGGAAACGGCCGCGACGAAGAAGGCTGCGGCACCGAAGAAGGCCGGGAAGAAAGTGGCGAAGAACACCGCGAAGAAGTCGCCGCCGACACCGAAATCGGCGAAGCGACCTGCTGTAAAAAAAGTCGCAAAAGTGATAAAAAAATCAACGACCAAGCAGTCAACGACCAAGAAATCGACGAAGAAGAACTAGGACGTGAGATGACCACTACCCGTGTCGAGTCGGACACCATGGGCTCTATTGAGGTGCCGGCTGAACACTACTGGGGCGCCCAGACCGAACGAAGTCTCCATCACTTCGCCATTAGTCACGAGACGATGCCGCCCGCGGTCATCCGCGCCTTTGGCGTCTTGAAGTACGCCTCGGCCCAGGTGAACAACGAGTTAGGAAAACTCAGCGACGAAAAGGCGGCGCTGATCGAGCGCGCGGCCGGGGAGGTCATCGACGGGACCTTGGCGGGCGAGTTCCCGTTGCGAATTTGGCAGACGGGCTCCGGCACCCAGACGAACATGAACGTGAACGAAGTGATCTCGAACCGCGCGATTGAACTGGCGGGTGGGGAGATGGGCTCGAAGAACCCAATTCACCCGAACGACGACGTCAACATGTCCCAGTCCTCGAACGACACGTTCCCCACGGCGATGCACATCGCGGCGGTCATGGAAATCACCGAACGACTGATGCCCGCGGTGTCGCGCCTTCGCGACGCGTTGAACGCGAAGGCGCTCGAGTACCGCGACGTCACCAAAATCGGCCGCACGCACTTGATGGACGCCGTTCCCTTAACGCTCGGACAAGAGTTCTCGGGCTACGTCGCACAACTCGACGCGGACCTGGCTCGCCTCGATCTCACCCTCGGTGGTCTCTACGAACTCGCCGCCGGGGGAACCGCCGTCGGTACGGGACTCAACACCCATCCCGAGTTCGGGGTACGCGTCGCGGCCGCGATCGCTGCCCTCACGGACCGGCCCTTCGTGACGGCACCGAACTACTTCGCGGCACTCGCCGCGCACGACGCGCTGGTCTTCGCCCACGGGGCCATCAAGACGCTGGCGGCGAGTCTCACCAAGATCGCCGACGACCTGCGGTGGTTGGGCTCGGGTCCGCGCTCCGGTCTCGGGGAGTTGCGCTTGCCCGAGAACGAACCAGGCAGTTCGATCATGCCCGGCAAGGTCAATCCGACCCAAAGTGAAGCGATGATAATGGTGTGCGTGCAGGTCTACGGCAACGACACCGCCGTGTCGATCGCCGGCGCGAGGGGCAACCTCGAACTCAACGTCTGCAAGCCCGTCATCATCTACAACGTCTGCAACTCCATCGACCTCTTAACCGACGCGTGCGACCGCTTCCGCGAGTTCTGCGTCGAGGGACTCGAGCCCGACTACGAACAGATCCAGAACCACTTGAACAACTCCTTGATGCTGGTGACGGCCCTCAACCCCATCATCGGGTACGACAAGGCGGCCCAAGTCGCGAAGAAGGCGCACAAGGAGCGCGGCACCTTGCGTGAAGCCGCCATCGCATTGGGCTTTTTGACGGGCGAGGAGTTCGACGCCGCCGTGATTCCCGATGAGATGACGCACCCCTAAGGCCAGATCGTTCGTCGCCGCGATGGCGATTCGACCGTGTAATTTGGGCCACCCAACCGACAGAGAGACGGAGTAGGGCGATTGTCGTCCTACGTGAGTTGAGAGTCGGAACACCCCATGCGCCAGATCGCTCGTAACCCCGTCGTGCTCCTTGCGCCGATCCTTTTGACCTCGCTCGTCAGCTCGGGTCTGCTCACGAGCCCGGGCTCCGCATCGTCGGGACCGATGAAGCCCGCTTCGAACCTCATCCAGGCAACGAGCGCTACCGCCTTCGCGCGCGCACTCCTCGATGATGCGACGATTCCGGCGGATGCCCGTCGGGCCCCGCGCGCGACGTCGATCGGGGACGCCGTAGGGCGCGACGACGCCACCGACCTGATCGACCTTCACGAGACGTTCAGCGTGAAGAGCCCCTTCAACCTGGCCGCGTTCCTCCGGGCCAACCTTCCCTTCGGTGCGACGCTGAGTGGCCCTGACGCCACGACGGGTACCGGCGAGGTGTCGGTAACGGGGTACGCGTACCTCCTGCCCTTCGCCAATCGCCACGTGTCCTTCGAGCAGTTGGACTACTCCGTGGGGCCGACGACGGGGGGCGTCGTTGACCTACGAGTTGACGCGCAGTCCGTCTGGCTACCGGTCACGACGGTCGTCATGCCCACGACGAGCCCCGTCACTCTCACGGCCTACGACCACCTGTCCTTGGCCACGGGGCCGAGCGGACCGGTCACGGTGACTCTCAGCGGCGCCCAGGCGAGGCGCCTCAGCCACGTCGTCGCGCTGCTCTCCACCGCGGGCGGCGGTCTCTGCGCCGAGGGCGCGGCGCTCTTCGTCGTTCACACGACGACCTCGCTGCAGAGCGGTGGATCGGCGACGTCCTGGACGGCGACCGCCCAGGAGTGCCCGGGCGTGCTCAACGTCGTGGTGGGCACTCGTCACGTGATGCTCTCCGATGACTCGTGCGCACTGCGCGACCTCGTCGTGAGCGACCTACCGCGAGGCGAAGCCGCCGCGTCGCGCAACGCGCTCGAACAAGGTTGCAGCCACTAAGCCGTTCCGACTAGGCGAGTTGGAGGAACCCTGAGGTGATGCAGAGTCCGAACGCGCAGATGACGACCATGCCGACGACGATCGACCCGACGACGACGGTCGTGAGGCGCCCGCGCCGCGCCGCCATGGGTCGGGGCATGTACCAGTCGGGCAGTGGATTGACCGCGAAGCCGTAGCCGAAGTACCACGGGAGCGCGTTGGCGTCGAGTGGCGCGTCCGGGTCCGCGGCGAGCGCGAGCGCGGTCAACTCATCGTCGCTGATGTCGTCGCGTAGTTCCGGGTTCAGCGTTGCTTCGATCTCGGGCATCGTGGCCTCCATGGTGAAACCGTCCTCTGCAGCAACCTACACGTCGAAACGCTCTCGTGGACCTCAGTTGACCGGCACGTTCCACAGCGCCATCCAGCGCGTGAGGTCTTTCTCGATGGGCAGATCGGTGTCGAGGAAGGAACGTACGCGGATCTCGAGTTCGTTGTTGCGCTGCGTCGGACCGGTCGGGGCGAAGGGGTAGAACGTGCCCTGTTTCATCAGATAGACCAGTCGCACCGAGCCCTCGCCGGGCGGGGTCTTGGGCACGAAGCCGAACACCGCGCAGAGCAAACGTGGTCCTAGTTGGTGCTCGACCATTGAGGTGTCGGCGGCGTGGATGCGCGTGACGAGCGCCTCGAAGTCGGGGTCCTTCACGACGAGCCACTTGAAGCCGAGGTCGTCGGTCGTGAGGGTGACCTTGTTGGTCGTCTCGTCGAAGTCGAGCAACTCCTTGATGTCGTCGTCGGTCGTGATTGTGCTCTCGCCGCTGCCGGACTTGAAGCAGAGCCCGGCCTCACCCGAGGGCACGAGGTCGAGTTCGCTCTGCAGCGTGAGGGCGGCCGTCGACAGAGCGAAGAGGTTGTCGAGGTTCGGGGCGACCTGCTTGGTGCGCCCGAAGAGCGCGTCGCGCAGACCCACTAGCCGTTGAGTTCTTTTTCGAGCTTGTTCAGTTGGTCGAGACGCTTCTGCAACGAGGGGTGCGTCGAGAAGAGCGTGGCGGCGGAGTTCCCCGAGAGCGCCGGGGCGAAGAAGAAGGCGTTCATGCCCTCGGTCTTTCGAAGGTCGGTGCGCGGGATCTTGCCAATGTCCCCGGTGATGTGCACCAACGCGCTCGCTAGAACGCTCGGCTTACCGATCAAGATCGCCCCGGAACGGTCGGCCGCCAGTTCGCGGTACCGCGAAAGTGCCATCGTCAAGAGGAACGAGACGATGTAAATGAGGATCGAGATCAGCAGGGTCGCCATCTCCAGGAGGACGATGTTCTGGCCGCCTTTGCCCCCTCGACCACCTCCGCCGAACATCGCCCCGAACAGGGCCATCCGGCTGACCAGCCCCGCCAGCATCCCGACGCCCGAGGCGATGGTCATGATGGCGACGTCGCGGTGGGCGACGTGACTGAGCTCGTGGGCGAGCACGGCTTCGAGCTCTTCGTCGTTGAGACGGTTCATCAGCCCGCGCGTCGCACAGATCACCGCGTGGTTCGGGTTGCGACCCGTGGCGAAGGCGTTGGGCATGTCCATCTCGGCGACCCCGACGCGGGGTTTCTTCATATCGGCGAGGAGGCAGAGACGATCGACGATCTCGTGGAGACGTGGCTCCTGCTGGGGCGTGACCTCTTTCGCGTGCATCGAGAACATCGCGATCTTGTCCGAGAAGTAGTACTGGGAGAAGATCAGCGCGGCCGCGATGACGATGACGAGCACCGTGGAGACGCCGAGGCTGAGCAGTACCGAGACGATGATCGCGTAGAGCGCCACGAGCGCGAGGCCCGTGATGAACATGCGCACGTCTAACTTGTGGTCGGTTTCAATCTTGGACTTCGCCACGACTAGTTTCCTTCGGGAGTCGACGTTTCGACGGCGGGGGTGGCTGGGGCTGCGTCACTCGTGCCCGAGGGCAGCGCGGTCGTCGAACCGCTGGCCTTCAAGGCGGCGATCTGTGCGTCGATGTCCGAGGTCGCCGAGGCCTTATCGAGCTGCGCCTGGATGTCGTCGGTCGATCCGGTCAGGTCGGTCAGTGCGCCCGAGGCGAGCAGATCGTCCAGCGCCCCGCTACGGGCCTGCATCTCGGCCACTTTGTCCTGGGCGCGTTGCATCGCGGCCCCGGCGTCGCCCATCGAGGTAGAGATCCCACTGACGGCTTCGTTGACGTGCGCCGAGGCCTCGGCGGCGGTGTACGTGGCCTTGATGGTCTCTTTCTTGGTGCGGAATGCCTCCACTTCACTCTGGAGTTTGGTGGCGGTGGCTTCGAGCTTCGCCTGTTGGTCGGCGACCGTGGCGTGCTGGGTCTCTAAGTCCTTTAGTTGGCTGGCGATGGCTTCGCGGCGGGTGAGGGCCTCGCGCGCGAGGGGCTCGTTGCCCTGGGCGAGGGCGGCCTTGGCTTGGTCGGCGAGTTTGTCGCCCTGGGCCTTCAACTGTTCGGCCTGGATCTCGATGCGCTTCTTAGCGGTGGCGACGTCGGCGACCGCGCGCTTGACCTTGGTCAGGTTCTCGAGCTGCTGCTCGTAGGAGAGGTCGAGGGTTTGGCGGGGGTCCTCCGCCTTGTTCAAGACGTCGTTCGCCTTGGCTTGGAAAATCGTCGAAACCCGCTTCATTATGCCCACCGGGGCCTCCTTTTGTTACGGGACCAGACTAGAGCGAACCACGCACCCCTCGTCAGAGAGGGGGCGAAAGAGGCGAGAGTTTTCTAATTTCTCGATAAATCTGTGTCCTGGGCCTTCGCCTCGGCGGCGAGTTCGAGTCGGTAGGACTCGAGTTGCGCGGCCAATGACTCACTCGAGGTCGCGAGAATGCGCAGCGCCAAGAGTGCCGCGTTCGCCGCGCCGTTTATCGCCACCGTCGCCACGGGCACGCCGCGGGGCATCTGGACGATCGAGAGCAGCGAATCCAGACCGTCGAGGCGCGCGAGCGCGACCGGCACGCCGATGACCGGCAAGGTCGTGACCGCCGCGAGCATGCCCGGCAGGTGGGCCGCCCCGCCGGCGCCGGCGATGAGGACCTTGAGGCCCCGTTGCTGCGCGGTCGTGCCGTACTCCAACATCGCCGCGGGCGTGCGGTGCGCCGAGACGACGTGGATCTCGAAGTCGACGTGGAAGCGCTCGAGCACCGTCGATGCGCCGCTCATCACTTCTGCGTCCGAGGACGAGCCCATCACGACGCCCACCACTGGTTGCACTACGCCTCCCGGGTCACGGTGCCGTACGCGCGGGCACCCTCCCATGCTCTCACGTGGGGGCCCGTCGGCTCTTCACCGAGGGCGGTGACGTGGCCGAGCTTGCGACCGGGTCGCCACGCCTTGCCGTAGTCGTGCACGAAGGTGCCCGCTACGTCCTTGGCGGCGTCGAGGGAACCGGGTTCGTCGGCGCCGACCACGTTGACCATCACGGCGTAGGAACTGAGCGGGGTGACGTCACCGAGTGACTGGCCACTCACGGCGCGCAGGTGCTGGGCGAACTGACTGGTGCGGACCCCCTCGATCGTCCAGTGACCGGTGTTGTGCGGGCGCAGCGCGACCTCGTTGACGAGGAGTCCGCGTTCGGTGACGAAGTACTCAATGGCTAAGACGCCCACACCGGCCACGAGCTCGGCGACCCGCTCGCTGAGACCCTGGGCCTCGCGCAGCGTCGCCTCGTCGAGGTCACTCGGGAAGCGAACCTCCGCGCACATGCCCGCGCGCTGGACGCTCGTGACGACGGGGTAGAACGACAGCGTCCCGTCGACCGCGCGCACGACCAATTGCGCCACTTCGCCGACTAAGTCGAGCCGCTCCTCGACCACGACCGGGCCGCGGGCGCTCATCTGGCCGATGTCGAAGAGCGCCTCCTCGCGCGTCGCGGGAAAGGCGACACCGCGACCGTCGTAGCCGCCGCGGCTCGCTTTGACCACGGGCGCCGCGTCGAGTTCGTCGAGGAAGGCGCGGAGGCGCTCGTCGGCGCTCGAGGAGACGACGAGGAATCGAGGCACCGGGAGGCCCGCGTCGAGGAACGTCGCTCGTTGGTAGGCCTTATCGACCGCGAAGCGTAACGCCGCGCTCGAAGGACGCAGCACGACGCCCTCGGCTTCGAGTTGTTCCAGCACCCCGAGGTCCACGAGTTCGTGGTCGAAGGTAATCACGTCGACGTCCTTGGCGAGTTGGCGCAGCGCGACCGGGTCGGTCGCCTCACCGAGGAGGACCGCGTCACTGGTGGCGACGGCGGAGTCCTCCCTCGAAGTTGCCAGCACCGTCACGCGTACCCCGACGTCGTGAGCCGCTTCGCCCATCATGCGCGCGAGCTGGCCGGCCCCCACGACGCCGACGCGCGCAGACCCGTTAGGTTGGTGCTCGTTCGACACGAACGAAACGCTAGTGGTCTAATGAGGAGCGGCGAATGCGAATTTCAACGGGACTCGACGTCAATGGATCCTTCGACGTCACCCTCGAGCGCGCGAGGTCGCTGCGCGACCGGGGCTTTAGAAGCCTCTGGTCGTCACAGATCTTCGGGCCCGACACCTTGACCGTGCTCGCCCTCGTCGGGCACGAACTACGCGACCTCGACCTCGGCACGGCCGTCGTACCGATCCATCCGAGGCATCCCACGATGTTGGCGGCTCAGGCCCGCACCGTCCAGGACGCGATCGGGGGCCATCTCTCGTTGGGCATCGGGCTCTCGCACCAGGTCTCGGTGGAGGGTATGTGGGGCATCTCCTTCGATCGACCCGCGACCTACATGGCGGAGTACCTCGAAGCGTTGGCGCCGATGCTCCGCGGGGAGAAGACCGACGTGCACGGCGAGCGCATCACCGCGGTCACCTTCAGTGCACTCGGACCGCGCGAGGTCGACGCGCCGAGTCTGTTGGTCGCGGCGCTCGGACCGAGAATGCTCGATCTGGCGGGCACCTGGGCGGACGGAACGTTGCTGTGGATGACCGGCGTCAAGACCGTCAAAGATCACATCGTGCCGCGCATCCGCGAGGCGGCGGCGAAGGCCGGGCGAGGTGACCCGCGGGTCGTCTGTTCGTTACCCATCGCGGTGACCGACGACGTCGAGGGTGCGCGCTCGCGCATCAACGCCGACTACGCGATGTACGCGACGCTGCCCAGTTACGCCGCGATGCTCGAGCGCGAAGGGACCGGCGATCCGGCCGGCGCCAGTGTGATCGGTTCGCGCGAGCAGGTCCTCGCGGCGTTACACGAGCTCGACGAAGCGGGCGCGACCGAGTTCTCCGGCGTCCCCTCGGGCACTACCGAGGAGAAAGAGGGTGCGCTCGAGGTGCTGCTGGAGTTCCAGCGCGGGAGCGCAGCCGCCTAGAACGGCACGCGGGTGTGCTTGAACTCGTTCAGCGCACCCTGCTGGCTCATGAGGGTGAGGAGCGATTCGATCACCGCGATGGACGTCGCGGGGTCGCCCTCGGGCCCGTTCATGTAGCGCACGAACGTGGCGTCGCCGTCGAGGACGAAGGTGGGCACCCCGAAGGCTTCGTATCGTTCGAACTCGCGAAAACTCTCGCCGATGACCTTGTGAGGACGGCGCGACTCCACGTCGGCGAACACCTGCGACAAGTCGACGGAGGTCGCCGCGAGCGCCTGGGCGATCTCCTCGCGCGTGACGAGCCGGAGTCCTCGTTCGTGCCGGGCCCGGAAGAGCGCTTCGTGCACGTCGAGGAACGATGCGGGCTGCTCGTCGCGCACCGAGGTGGACACGGCCAACGCGAGGTGCTCGTTGTCCCGACTCGGGTCGTCCCACACGTCGGGGGCGCCGTCGGCTCGATAACCCTGGCTCATCGTCCAGGGCACGAAGGTGACCGCGAAGTCGGCGCCCGCGCGAAGGGCGGTGACGACGTGGAGGTGGATGTTCTTCGCGAAGGGGCAACGGTAGTCGTAGGAGAGTTGGAAAGCACGCATGAGGCCAGCATAAGAAGTGTCGACGTCAACGTGTGACGCGGCGTCGGGTCACTCTCTCGACTCGGGGGGTTGCCGCGACGGCCGTTGGAGGAAACGCTCAGCGACCGGGGACCGGCACCCCTTCGCTGCGACAGAGGTCCTTGTAGGAACAGAACCGACAGGCGCGCGAGGAGGGCGTCGCGGGGAACTCGCCGTCGTCGTAGTAGCGCTTGATCTTCGTCCAGGCGACCGCGGCGGCGTTCGCTCGGGCTCTAACGACGACGTCGCTCACGTGACGCTCGATGGTCGTGCCGTGAGCGACGTACATGAGGCGAATGCTCGTCGGACGCTCGCCGTACTTCGCCTCGCACAGCGCGGCGTAGAGCTCGGTGTTCGCGAAGGTCTGGATGTCGTAGTTGCGATTGGGCAGCGCCCCGGTCTTGTAGTCGACGATGGCCAGGGAGCCGTCGGCGTCGCGGTCGAGGCGGTCCAAGATCCCGTAGATCGGCGCCCCCGCAACCTCTTCGCCGAGTCGCAGTTCCACCCCTTCGCTGGTGACACTCGTCGGGTCCTCCATCAAGAAGTAGTGCTCGATCATCGCCTCGGTCTCGTCGAGTAACCGCGTCATCATCGCCTCGTCGAGCCCGACGTCACTGCGCACGTCCTCGGTGAGGATCGCCTCGATCGCCGGTCCGACGAACTCCCGTGCCCGCTCGATGGTGCGCTCGGGACCCTCCAAGGAGAAGAGCTGTTCGAAGACGTAGTGGACGAATCGACCCTTCGCCGTCGCGTAGCTGGCGGGCTGGGGAATTCGTTCAATCGAGGCGTGCTGGTAGCGACGCGGACAGGCCTGGAAGTCGGCGAGGCGTGAGGGAGAGAGCGACTGGGGGAGTGGTTGATCGAACGCCATGGGCCCACGATAGGACCGGCATGTGACGCCGTCGCTCCGCGCTCGGCCACAATGGAGCGTGACCCGAAACGCACCCCAGTCCCGTCACGGCCAGATCGTGCGCTCCTCCACCTGGCACGGCGCACGGCGCGGCGACCCGGTCGTGGTGAACGGGGACAAGGAGCGACGACAGCACTGGACCTTCGTGGCCCACGTGGTGAACGAGGCGACGAGTGAAGAGTGGATCGAGGTGCGCGGCGGCCGCGTCGGAGAGTCCAAGGGCCGGTCCTTTCGCCCGGAGATGATCTATCCGGTGTCCGCGAAAAAGGGCGCGCGCGTCGTGGGTCTCTCGCTCGCGAGTGCCCCTCAGTTCACGCTGGATTGACGCGCGGGGCGTCGATCTCGTTGATCTTCTTCGAGGTGAGGATGTAGAGGCCCGGGATGACGCAGATAATCGCAAGCACCACGAAGTAGGTGCGCACCCCGACCAGGTCCGCGAGTCCGCCCGCGACGAGCAGGCCGAGCGGGGCGATGCCGAGGGAGACGAACCAGTCAACGGAACTGACTCGACCGAGGAGCTCGCGAGGCACTTCGCTTTGAATCATCGACTCCCAGATCGTGTTGCCCAGGATGATCATCGGGGCAGAGATAATGGGGAAGATGACGAGCTCCCAGAAGTTCGTCGCCACGCCCACGACGAGCGCCGAGAGCGTCAGGATGCTCCAATAGACCCAGGTCATTCGTATTCGACGCTTCGGCGCCGCGAGATTGGCCGCGACGAGCGCCCCGATCGCCCCGGCGACCCCCGCGAAGGCGCTGAAGAGTCCGACGTAGTACTTGGCGTAGTGGAGCGTGTGGAGCAAGAAGTAGGGCAGGAGCACGAACATCGGCGTGAGGATGAAGCCGTTGAGGAGTGACACGGCCACCAACGTCGTCCAGATCCATCGGGTCTTCGCGACGTAGTGCACGCCCTCTTTGACGTCATCGATCATGGAGTTGGCTTCGTTGCGCGCGGGGCGCGGCGTCGAGTGCATCAGCCAGAGCGCGGCGAAGCTGACCACAAACGTGCCGGCGTCGACGCCCATGGCCGCGCTCGTGCTGAAGGCGGCGAGGAACCCACCGACGGCGGGACCGATCATGCCGCCAGCCAAGTTGTTGGCCAGTGGTCGCACGGCGTTCATGGCCGGCAGCAGTTCTTCGGGCACGATCTCGGGCGTGATGGCCGCGATGCAAGGGTAAAAGAGGGCGTCGAAACAACCAAAGAGCACCGCGAAGACAATGAGCTCCCAGTAGTGGAGCGAATGGGTCGCAATCAACGCCACCAGCGCCGCCGTTAAGAGCGCGCGAGCGCCGTCGGAGACGAGCAGCAGCACGCGCCTCGAAAAGCGGTCGACGATGGCTCCGCCGATCAACAAGAAGATGACCAGCGGTGTCATGCGAGCGGCCGCGAACCACGACAACTTGGTGACGCTGAAGTGGGTCGTCTCTAACACCAACAAGGTGAGGGCCACCAGTGCTACGCCGTCGCCGAAGTTCGACACGGTCTGTCCCGAGACCAAGAGCGCCGGTTCGCGTCGACGAAGTAGCTGGATCAGGGCGATCTTCTTCTTCACCGAATAACCCTACGGGAGGCCGTGCCACCGGAGCGACGCGTGAGTGCGTCGCTAAGTTGCGAACTCGTTGTGAGAGATAGGAGGCAATCGGAGGTCTTCGAGCGCGGCGCCGGAGTACGGTCGAATTGAGGACACCGCTCGCGGTACCGGGGGAACGAGGACAGGTCGTGAAGTGAGAAGTGAGAGCGCGGTGACGTCGCTGTCGTGGCTACCGGGCGACGTCATGAAAGACCTCGCCGGCCTTCCCTTTGACGTGGGTCTCTCCCACTTCGACCCAACGCCCCCGCAGGAGATCGACGACTTCGCCACGGTGGGCGATGAGCACCCGTACCGCTTCACGAATGAGTTGCGCGCGTGGATCGAGGTGAACGACGAGGGCGTGATCGAAGAAGCCGGCTACGTCGGTGGCGGGCACCTCTTCGATGAGCGTGGACGACACGACGGACGTCACCACGTCTTTCAAGCCGCGATGCTGCCGACCATTCAGCCACCGCCCGAATTCGGCGACGGATTCGTCCGCTTCGTCCAGAGCGCGGGGGGACAGGGGAGTACGCCGGTGCCGAGAACGCTGCGCCGAGCTCCCTTCGTCCAGTGGAGCGTGCCGCTGAGTTGGACCACGCTCGCCTTGACCATGTACGCCGATGGCCGCTCGACCAACCAACTGGTGGGTGCGAGTCAGTTCCCTCGCCACTGGGTGTATAACGCCGAAGGAAAACTCGTGAGTCGATCGGGGCTGGTCGACGTCGACGATTGGTATCGCAAGTGCTTTGACGACCACACGCCGTGGGGCGACGCCGACTCGCGGTCGGTCCACGCGCTGCTCGACGCCGCCCTCGAACGATCCCTCGTAGGTGAACTCGTTCCCGGCTCCGCGCGACCACGCGTCGTCAAGGTGGCGGCCGGGACGATTCTGGCGCGCCAAGGCCAGTCGTCGAACTTGGTGTTCTTGCTGCTGGAGGGCTTCGCGTGTCTTGAGGTCAACGGTAAGCGACACGCCGAATACGGCGCGGGCTCGTTGTTGGGCGACCCGTGGACGTTGCCGGGCGCTCCACGCACTACGTCGATCCGAGCCGCCACGAGGTGTCGCGCGCTCGCGGTGCCCGCCGGGGCGATCTCAGAACGTGCGCGAGAGCTCCTCGCGAGCGGACTTCGCCGCACCGAAGAGTCCGTCAAGTAAACGAACTCGCGGCGCGCGAGTCCTGGGTGAACGCACGCTGCTAAACCTCTACTCATGGAACTCGACGCCGCGGGGGATCTGGTGCGCCACGTCGGACCGGATCTGTTGAGTACCCCAGTTGGCGCAGGCCCGGACGAGGGCGTGTTCGCTCGACGCCGGCGCGCCGCCCCGGGCGCGAGCTGACCGCGTGCGGGTTCACTTCCTAGGCGTTCGGGGTTCGACGCCGGCGCCGGGCATTGAATTCGTTCGCTACGGGGGACATACCTCGTGTATTGCTCTCTCCCACGACGGCGCGGACGCACCCACACTCTTACTGGACGCGGGAACCGGCGTGCGACGGGCGAGCGCCCTCTGCCCGACGGGACTGTTCGCCGGCACCATCTTGTTGAGTCATCTTCACTGGGATCACCTTCACGGCCTGCCATTCTTTCTGGCCGCCATCCAAGAAGACTCGTGGAGCGACGTACTCATCCCCGACCAGCGTGGCGGCGAATCCGCGCTCGAGGTCGTGGCGCGCGGGATGTCGCCGCCGCACTTCCCCGTCCGACCCGAAGAGCTCGGTGGGCGGTGGTCGTTCTCGTCCCTCTCGCCGAGTGAGTTCGAGGTCGAAGGGTTCCACGTCACGGCGCGTGAGATTCCCCACGCCAGCGGGGTGACCTTTGGGTACCGCGTGAGCGACGGTCACTCCACCCTGACCTATATGCCCGATCACTACCCGAGCGTCTTGGGACTGGGCGTGGACGGTTGGGGTGAGTACCACCCCGCTGCGCTGGAACTCGCCGAGGAGACCGACCTGCTCGTGCACGACTCGCAGTTGGTCGCTGAGGAGATTGAGAGCGAGGCGTGGTTCGGTCACGCCGCGGCCGAATACGCGGCGGGACTCGCCCGGGCCGCTAGGGCGCGCCACACGGCTCTCTTCCATTACAAGCCTGATCGAACCGACGACGCGATGGACGAGATCGCGGGTCGCTTCATCGGCCAACCGGTCACCGCGTCGACCCAGTCGCTGGTGCTCGACCTTTGACCCGAGGGTCCCACGTCGACGCTGCCGTCGTGGGCTCGGGCCCGAACGGTTTAGCCGCGGCGCTCGTGCTCGCGCGCGCGGGGTTGCACGTCGAGGTCTTCGAGGCCGCCTCCCGCGCGGGAGGCGGGTGTCGGACCGACGAGCTGACGCTGCCCGGGTTTCGTCACGACGTCTGCTCCACGATCCAGTCGATGATTGCGCGCTCCCCGTTTTTCGGCGACGTCGACCTCGTCGCGCGCGGCGTGCGCCTGCGGGTACCCGAGGTCGCCTTCGCCCACCCGCTCGACGGAGACCGGGCGGCGGCGCTCGAGGGATCGGTGAGTGAGACCGCCGCGGGTCTCGGTGGTGACGCCGCGACGTACCAGCGACTCGTGGGCCCCTTGGTAGCGCAGGCCGCGAAGTCGGTCCCCTCAATCCTGGCGCCCATCCGCGGCGTCGGGGAGCACCCTCTCGCGATGGCCCGATTTGGCCTGGCCGGTGTGCCTTCCGCGTCGCATCTCGTCAAGCGTTTTCGAGGTGACGAGGCCCGGGCGCTGTTCGCTGGTGTGGCCGCGCACGCGATGGTGCCGCTCACCTCCCCGGTCACCTCGGCCGTTGGTCTCTTCTTGACCATGAGCGCGCACCTCGGTGGCTGGCCGGTCGTCGAGGGCGGCAGCGAGGTACTCGTGAAAGTGCTCTTAGCCGAGCTCGACGATGCGGGCGCCGTGGTCCACCTCGATCGTCCCATTACGTCAATGTCGGACCTACCTCCGTCGCGCGCGACGCTCTTCGATACTGCTCCAATGACCATGGTCGACGTGATGGGTGATCGAGTGACGTCGCGCTATCGCCGAGGGGTCGAAGGATTTCGTAGAGGTCCGGGCGTGTGCAAGGTCGACTGGGCGCTCGACGGACCCGTCCCCTGGCGCTCTTCGGTGTGTCGTCGCACCGCGACGCTCCATTTGGGCGGTTCCTTCGAGGAGGTCGCGAGCGCGGAGGCTGACGTCGCCGCGGGGCGACACCCCGAACGGCCTTACTGCATCGTGGTGCAGTCCTGCGTCGTCGATCCGACTCGTGCGCCGGTGGGTAAAGCGACGCTGTGGGCGTACTGTCACGTTCCTAACGGCTCCAACGTCGACATGACGTCGCGCATAGAGCAGCAGATAGAACGCTTCGCACCGGGCTTTCGCGACCTCATCCTGGCGCGATCGACGATGACCGCGATGGACGAACAGCGCTACAACGCCAACTACCTCGGAGGGGATATCAACGGGGGCGCCGCCACGTTGCGCCAGACACTCTTTCGACCGACACTGCGGTGGAATCCTTACCGCACCGGCACGCCGGGGTTCTACCTCTGCTCGGCCTCCACGCCGCCCGGCGGAGGCGTCCACGGGATGTGCGGTGCCGGTGCGGCGCGCACGGTCCTTCGCGACCTACGACGAACTCACTGACCCTGCGAGAAGTCGACGTCCTTCGTCTCGACGGTGCCCGCGGTACGTCCGGGCGCGTCCTGGTAGGTCCAGTACATGTTGGTGTGGGCGATCACGAGATCGGGTGCGGGCATGCCCCACTTCGTGTTGTCCTCGGTCGTGTGCGCGTCGCTCACCAACAAGGCGTCGTAGCCCCGCGCGAAGGCTCCGTGCAAGGTGGAGCGTATGCAGGCGTCGGTCTGGGCACCGGTAACGACGAGGCTGCCCACGGCGAGGTCGGACAAGACACTTTCCAATGTCGTGTCCTCGAAGGCGTCGCCGTAGTTCTTGGCGACGAGCGGCTCCGCGTCGCTCGGGTCGAGTTCCGGGACGATCTTCCACGGTTCACTGTCAACTTCGAGGTTGTCATCGGAGTGTTGGACCCACACGACGGGCACTCCCTCTTCGCGCGCTTTGTGGACGAGGTGGTCGATGTTCGCCACGACGGCGTCTCGTAGGTGCGCCCCTTCGACGACACCATTTTGTACGTCGATGACGAGCAGCGCGGTGTTCGGGCGGTCTTTCAGCGTGGTCATGGTTTCACCTCTGCTACCTGAGTGTGACGTGAACATTCAGAGTAGACCCATCCCGTGACACCGGATGGGGCGCCACGCGGCCGTATCGCGCCGCGTCCTAGAACCAGGTCGAAGAGAGCCAAATGGCGACGCCGGCAAGGACTAACAACACGATATTGAGTCCGATCAGTTTGACTTCGCCTCGACGGAGGTGCAGCGAGATTGCGCCGATTTGCACCGCGAAGAGCCCGATGGCTGCCGCCATCGCAGTTCCTGTCGCGACGCCCGTGAGTGGAGGGAGGATCAAGCCGATCGCGCCGAGGACCTCGAGGGTGCCGATGAGCCGCACGAGGGGCAACGGCACCGTGTCGATCCAGCCCATCATCGGTCGAAGTTGATCCTTGGTCCGCACGACTTTGATGGCTCCGGCGTATAGGTAGAACATCGCCAGTAGTGAAGCGATTATCCAGTACGCGATCCTCACCGGGCACCCTCCTATAGTGGCAACTTGTTGGTGGGCGAAGTGTAACGAGCACCGAGTCGAAGTCCACCAGGATCTGGCTCAATCGGAGGGACGTGAAGGAGAGGCTGAACGCGCGGTCATTGAGTCAACCGAGCACTCGCTACTCACAGCGAAACCTGCGATGGTCGTTGGGCGCCGTGGCGCTGACGCTGCTCGTCACCGCAGAACTCCCCGCCGTGGCTGACGCCGGCGCGTCCTCGCGAAGCGCGGCCATCGCCGAGGCGAGCAAGGTCCTCATCGTGAAGTCCGACTTTCCAGCCGGTTGGACGACGTCGCCGAGTGACAACTCGAACAGCGACCTCGGCGACGCGCAGGTTGCGGCGTGCCTGGGAGTACCCGTATCCGCCTTGAAGTACAACCCGCCGAGCGCGTACAGTCCGGATTTCAACTTCAAGAGCACCGGAGCGTCGGTGAGCGACGACGTCAGCGTCTTCCCCAACGCGACGACGGAGCACGAACAGGTCTCCATCTATTCGTCAGCCCGTACCCCCGTGTGCTTCGCGCGGGCGCTCAACACGCCATCGCTCAAGCGCACGTTCGAACGACAGATCGGCACCGGGGCGAAGCTCGGGGTCTCGAGCGCCACGTGGCTCGCTCGACCGAAGGTCGGCGACGGCGCGACCGCGTTGAAGATGAGCATTCCCTTCACCTACCGCGGCGCTTCGTACAGCCTGACCATCACCGTGGTCACGATGGTCTCACGACTCGTGGCGGCCCAGTTGACCTTCACCACTGACGGAACTGTATCGATTCCCTCCTCGCTGGCCGCGCACCTCGAAGCCGTGACGGCCCAGCGACTCAAGTGACGCCGAGGCGCCTTCGCCGCCGACTCGCGGCGAACTGGCTCCTAGCGTTGACGTTCGATCACACGCCAACGCCGACGAGCGCCACGACGATGCCCACGACGCCGGCGATGAGAAGACAGGTCACGACGCTTCGACGCGCCACGAGCAACCACACGGCGGCGGCGAGCAGTACGGGGATCTGCCAGGAGAAGTGCAGCGAGCGAGCGAGCGGTATCGCCGAACCGGCGATGGCCCCGATGACCGAAGGCCCCGCGCCCGTGAGAAATGACTCGACTTCGCGGTTGGCGCGGATTCGGTCGAATCTTGATCCGCCCGCGAGGACGAATGCGAAAGACGGCGCGAACGCCAGCGCTGCCGCGAGCAGCGCACCACCAACGCCCGCCGCGGCGTAACCCACGACCGCCACCGTCTGCACGACGGGCCCTGGCGTCACCTGTCCCAGCGCCACCGCGTTCAAGAACTGGGGGCCGGTCATCCAGTGATAGGTGATGACCGCGTCGTGCTGCATGAGGGGAACGATCACGAATCCGCCGCCGTAGGAGAGGGCGCCCACCTTGATGGCCTCCCAGCTGAGTGCCGCGAGTCCGCCGAACGCGGCGACGTGCAGCGTGCCGGCGACGAGGGCACTGGAGGTCGCTCCCGACTCGAGTTGAGGCCGCCGACGGATGACGATTTCAAACACGCCGCACGCGATGAGTGCGATCACGAGGTACTCGCCGAACCACGCCGCGGCCACGGCGCCGACGACCGCGTAGCCAACCCACCGGAGCCGTTGTGAGCGAGCGTCCCCGATGCGCCGCCAGCTCGCGGGGAGGAGTCCCCGTGACGCGTTGAGTGCCACCGCGGGAACCGCCGCCCCCGCCCCGGCCGCCGCCCCGAGCACGCCGATCGGGGGGTGTTTGGCGAGGAAGAGCGCCGAAAGGGCGATGATCAAGATGAGGCCCGGGCAGATGAAACAGAGGCCGCCGAGGACCCCACCGAGGGGACCTCGCAACTTCCACGCGCAGTAGATCGCCAGTTGGGTGGAAGCGGGACCCGGCAGGAGATTGGTGGTGGCGATCGCGTCTTCGAACTCTTTCGAGTTGAGCCACCGTCGCTCCTCAACGCAGAGGCGTCGAAGCAGGAGGATGTGCGTCGGGGGACCCCCGAAACCCGTGTAACCCAACCTTGTCCACTCGCGCGCGATGGTGCGCAGCGGAACCCTTCCGTCATTGTGCGCCGCCGAGCGTTCAGGTCCCATCGCCGAATCAGTCTGACAGGCGGGGTCCCGTCATCGGGGTGCCTATCAATCGAAGTGCTGTTGAATCGTCACGACGTTTCGTTGATTGCCATCCAGAGGCGCACGTGGAGCCCAGTTCGTTTTGAAACGCGTTGACGATGTCACTGCGTCGCGGGGACCGTGCGTTGCCAGCTCTCGAAGTGGAACGTGATGCCACTTTCAACGTGTGGACTCGCCTCGCTCTGTAACTCAAAGGCGTCCGAGAATGTCGGGAAAAACTTGGTGCAGTGAAAGTCACCGACGACCCGGGTGAGGAGCAACTGATCAGCCCTCGCAAGGGTCTGCGCAAAGAGCGCGGCGCCGCCGATGACCCACACGAGATCGTGGGCGTGCTGGTCGAGAAAGTCGGCCGCATCGGGGACGCCGACGAACCCCGATTTCAGCTCGCCCGAATCGGGGCGGGCGACGACGAAGTTCTCTCGGTCGTGCAGCGGTTTGTCAAACTCCTTATACGTGCCGTAACCCATGAGGATGATGCCCACCGTGGTCTGGTCGCGAAAATACTGAGCGTCCGTCGGCAGCTTTCCCTGCCACGGAATGCCACCGTCGTTGGCGACGCCCAACGCCTCGTCGACGGCCGCGATCAGATTCAGCACCCACGCCGCATCTCTGTCGACGTCACTTTTGGTCTAGTAACTCTTGGAGATATTCCGCGAAGGGTTCGTAGGTCCACGATCCGTCGTAACGAGCGCCGTTGATAAAAAAGGTCGGCGTGCCGTTCGCCCCGCTGCGAATAGCCCCTTCGAAGTCAGCCTCGACGCGTTGGCGCGGTGCCCCCGACGCGATGTCCTTGGTCACCTGGTCGACGTCGGCGCCCACGTCAGCGACGTAGTGCAGCAGTGCGTCATCTTCCAGGTGTCGTTGGTTGGTGTACAGCGCGTCGTGCATCTCCCAGAACTTGCCTTGTAGCCCCGCGGCCTCGGCGACTTCGGCCGCCGCTTCGGCGTGGGGGTGCATGTCGGCCAGGGGAAAGTTTCGAAAGACGAAACGGAGCGTGTCGCTAAAGGTCTCGCGTATCCTCTCGACGATTGGGAACGCCTGACCGCAGTAGGGGCACTGGTAGTCGCCGTATTCGACCACCGTGAGTGGTGCGTCGTCGGGTCCGACCACGTGATCGTTGGCACCGACGGGAATCGAAAGGCGTCCGTCACTCACGAGAGCGCCTCGACCGCGCGAAGGGCACCGTCGGCTCCTGGGTTGACGCCCAACGGCGATACTTCGCTCCAGGTGATCTTCTTTTCGCGATCGATCACGAAGAGCGCCCGCTCGGTGGTGCCGTCGTGTTCGCGGTAGACGTCGTACAACTGTGCCACCGCGCCCTTGGGATTGAAATCAGCGAGTAGGGGAAATCCAATGTTCCGCTGCTCTTTATATGCTTCGTGGCACCACGCGCCATCGACGGAGATGCCTAAGAGTTGCGCGCCGCGTTCGTGGAATAGTTTGCCGGCCGCCGAGAACACCGACAGTTCGTCGCTGCACACGGGGCTCCAGTCCGCCGGGTAGAAAATCAAGACCACCGGGCCGTCGAACTCGGAGAGTGCGACGCGTTGATCGGGCGTGGCGAGCAGTGCAAACTCTGGAGCGGGGGATCCAACCTCGAGTGCCATCGCAACCCTTCACACAGCAGAATCACTCCGCCGCGCCGACGGGAGCTCATCGAAAGTATAAGTCCCGTCCCCCAATAACTGTCCGGTCCTCACACCTCGTCGCCTCGGCGTGGACGCATCGGCTGACGTCGTGTCCCGTGGTCACGAGCTGTCGATCGCCCTCACACCGATTCCAAGAATGCGACGTTGTCGGATGACATATTCGGAGACCAAAGTGGATCGCCCACTCAACGAGTGGTGGGCGCACTTACGAATGAAGCGATGAGACCGTCAGAATTCTCGCGACGTGGTTGAGTTGACCGGGCACGACGTGCCACCACGTCCAGCGGCCACGCTTTTCGCCTTCGATGAGCCCCGCCTCGGCCAGAATTCTGGTGTGGTGCGAGATGGTGGGCTGACTCTTCTCGAGGGGTCCCTCGAGGGCGCAGCTGCACACCTCGGTTTCCGAGGCGATGAGCGAGAGCATCCGGAGCCGCACGGGATCGGCGAGCGCTCCGAAAATTGACGCGGCCTCCCTCGCCTCCCCGTCGGAGAGTGCGCTCTCGCTGAGGGGACTGCAACACGCCACCACCGAGTCGTCGGTCACTACCAGTGGGTTTGAGCGGGACATTGCCCCACTGTAACATTGACAATCGTCAATGTGACGGCTATGTTCGTACATTGACAACCATCAATGTAAGGACGACCTATGTCACGAATCCAATTGGCCCTCAATGTGTCGGACCTCGATGAGGCCATCGAGTTCTACTCCAAGTTCTTCAAGTCCGAACCCGCCAAGGTTCGAGCGGGCTACGCGAATTTTGCCATCGACGAACCGCCCCTCAAGCTCGTGCTCATCGAGAATGGGGGAGCGCCAGGTTCTATTAACCACCTCGGCGTGGAAGTCGCGTCGACCGAAGAAGTCATCGATGCGACGAAGTATTTGGGCAGCGTTGGTTTTGGGACTCGTATTGAAGAAGCGACGACGTGTTGTTACGCGTCGCAAGACAAGGTCTGGGTCGACGGCATCGACGGCTCTCCGTGGGAGGTCTACACGGTCCTCGACGACAACCCGCCCGCGGACGCTCTCGAGGGCGACGGGACGTGCTGCACCTCGGACAAGGTTGAGACGTCGTCCGCGTCGTCGTGTTGTTGACCTTGTCGCCGCGTTGGAGGTGTCTTGTCGCTGAGTATCTCGGAAGTTTGCTCCTGACGGCGATCGTCATTGGTTCGGGCATCGCCGCCCAGACGCTCTCGCCGCACGCGCGAGGCCTCGAACTTTTGGAAAATGCGGCGGCGACCGGAGTAGGCCTCTACGTGTTGATTTTGACCTTCGGCTCAATCTCTGGCGCGCACTTCAATCCAGTCGTCTCCTTTGTGGACGCCGCGTTCGACGGCGTCTCGTGGGGCACTGCCTGGGGATACCTCGCCGCCCAGGTCTCGGGGTGCTTGAGTGGCGCGGTCGCAGCGAACCTGATGTTCTCGAGAAGCGCGATGACGTTGTCGACGGATAATCGAGCAACCCTCGCTCACGGGTTCTCCGAGGTGGTGGCGACCGCCGGTCTCGTGCTCGTCATCTTCGCTCTGGCCAAAACGGGGCGGAGCAGCTTGGCTCCCTCGGCGGTCGGCGCCTACATCGCCTGTGCTTACTTCTTCACCAGTTCGACGAGTTTCGCCAATCCGGCAATCGTCGTGGGACGAATGTTCTCGAATACCTTTGCGGGGATTGCTCCTTCGTCGGCGCCGGTATTTGTCGGCGCGGAGATCGTCGGAGGGGTCGTGGGCTTCGGGCTCATAACACTGCTGTACCCCGGTATTACCGCTCGCGTGGCGTCGACCGTGACCGTGGCCCACGACGGGGGCGACGGCGAAGGCGGGGCATCGTGACCGTCGAAGGGCGACCGGAGATCTTGTTCCTTTGCGTTCACAACGCCGGACGCTCACAGATGGCCGCCGCGTTTGCCCGTGAGTTGGGAAATGAGCGAGTGGTGGTGTACTCGGCGGGTTCAGACCCTGGTGAGGAGCTGAACCCCGCCGTGATTGAAGTGATGAAGGAGGTGGGTCTTGACATCTCGAATGAGTCACCCAAGAGATTGACCGAAGAGATGGGCCGAAGGGCCGACGTGATTGTGACGATGGGCTGTGGCGACTCGTGCCCCGTGTACCTTGGCAAGCGCTACGAGGACTGGGAGTTGCAAGACCCAGCTGGTAAGAGTGTTGAGGCAGTTCGAGAAATTAGGGACGAGATTCGCAGTCGCGTAGGTGCGTTGGTCGAAGAACTTCTGGTTTGAATCCTGTTCGCAACCAATGAGGGTCTGTGAGATGAGACTTCGAAGTCAGTTAACGACCGCGCTCACATCATCGCGAACCGCATTGAGGGGTTCGGGTCACCTGGACCAGAAAACGGGAACCAGCCCAGTTGGAGCGGGTGACGGGGATCGAACCCGCATGGCCAGCTTGGAAGGCTGGAGCTCTACCATTGAGCTACACCCGCGCGTTGGTCAACGACCAAGCAATCCATTGTAGGCGACACGATTAGCGTGTCGGCGTGGAAGAACCACTCTTCGATCACGTCGGCGGTGAGCCCTTTTTCGTCCAACTGGTTGACGCCTTTTACGACGCCGTCGAGCGCGACGACACGCTTCGAGCCATGTATCCCGATGACCTCACCGAGTCTCGCCGACACCTCACTCTCTTTCTCGAGCAGTACTGGGGAGGTCCGAAAACGTACCAAGAAGAACGCGGCCACCCGCGCCTTCGTATGCGCCACGCGCCCTTTCGCATCACTAAGAGTGCCCGCGACGCGTGGCTCACGGCAATGGGGAGCGCGCTCGCGAGCGTACGAAGCCAACTGAGTGATGAAGAGTTCGAAGAGATGACCGCATACTTCGCGATGGCCGCCAACCAATTGAGAAACGTCTGAGACCACGCTGTCCGCCCACGGGCGCCACGGACTCTTTACGCTAGGTGGTATGAGTCGGCGCGATCTCTGGCGTGAGGGCGAAGTTCGGGTGATCTCGGTCACGCCCGTCGCGCGTGGCGTGCTGCGCCCAACGTTGTTGACGGTGACGACCCTCGCCCTGATTATCCAGGGTGGCTCGCGATACGGCTTCGTACACCGCGCCGAGGACTGGCTCGTCGTGATCTTCGTTCTTCCCCTCGCCGTCGTGACCCTCACCAGGGTCTGGCGCTGGCGATCTCATAAGGTCCACGTCACCAGCGAGCGCGTCGTCGTAGAGGGTGGCGTCTTGCGCCACTCTCGCAGTTCGGTGGAACTACGCGACGTGCTCTCTTCCCACGTCGATCAACGATTGCGCGAGCGATTCACGCGTCGGGGGTTCGTCTACTTAGACACGGTGGTTGGATCTATCCCCGTCGGGTTGGTCCGTCACCCGGAAGCGCTCTGTCGGGTCATCGACGCGGAGCGCCTTGGCGAGTACCGCGACGACGCGACACTCGACGACGTCTTCACTTACGAGGACAATGAACCGCAGGACTTCGGTGGACAATCAGACGTGTGGCAGCGACGCCGTTACGAATGATTCCTCTACGAAGCCGGTACGGTGAGGTCGTGACGAACCGCTATCGATGCAACGCGTGTGGGAACTTGACGCGTTTCGACGTCGTAGAGACGACCTCGGTTCGCTCCTTTCACCACTACAGCGTCGGCGGGGAACTCAGCATCGAAGAGCCCGAGGTCATCTCCCACACCGTCGAGTCAGTGACCTGTCGCTGGTGCGGACACGGACGAGGCGTCGAGGTCTTGACCGAGTCCGAGTAACTCGTGCGATCGTTCGACGCGTCCCGGGAACGCTCGGCGCCGAGCACGTTGGTCGGGACCACCATCGACGGCGGCGGCTGGTCCCTGGACGTTCGCAGAATGACCCTCGTCGTAGCGGTAAAACCCCACTGTGATGGGTGCCGGTCGTTCTTGGAGAGCGATCTCGCGGAGTTCGCGAACGTCGAGGTGGTCTTCGTCGCCGCGGCCACCGACGAGGAGTATCGAGTGAGCTCGCACGACGTGGTGGTGGCCCCTTCGTTGATGGTCGAACTCGAGATCCGTGCGGCGCCGTTCTACGTACTCATCGACCCGTCCGTCTCGCGCGTGGTCGCCGAGGGCACGTTGTTCAATACGATACAGGTGGCCAGTGAGATCGCGTCGTTCGTGACGTCGAAGCCCGACCAGATGTGACAGGTCTTTGACAGAGTGGCACTACCGATCAAGGAGTGCCTCATGACCAAGGAAATTGAACTGTCGATTAGCTGTCACGACTGCGTGCGTCGCGCGACACCCGACTGTTCGGACTGCCTGGTCTCCTTCGTGCTCGGCGAGACCCCCGAAGGGCTGGAACTCACTGCGCAAGAGGCCGACGTGGTCGACCTCCTCACCGCGGGCGGACTCCTGCCTACGCTCAAGTTCAATCGGATCGAACGTCGAGGGGCTCATCAGTCGACCTGAGTAGCGTGGGCTCATGGCCCGCCACCTTCTGGTGACCAACGACTACCCCCCGAAGACCGGTGGTATCCAGGTCTACCTGCACGAACTCTGGCGCCGACTCGAATCGGGACGCGCCGTGGTGCTCACCGCGAACTCGCACGAGGACGCGGCCACCTTTGATGCGGCCAGTGACCTTGTCGTCGAACGCGTGGCGTCTTCGACGTTGTTCCTCCCGACGTGGCGGACGTTTCGCGCCATCGAATCGGCGATCGAGCGTCACCAACCCGATCTGGTCTTGTTGGACCCGGCGTGGCCGCTCGGCTTGCTCGGTCCGAGGCTCTCGCGCCCCTACGGCGTGGTCCTGCACGGAGCCGAGGTGACGATTCCCAGTCGGGTTCCCCTGGTCGCCTCATCGTTGCGCCACGTTCTGCGTCACGCGGCGATCGCGATCTGCGCGGGTTCTTACCCCGAGGACCAGGCGCGCCGCAACGCCGTTGAGGACCTCTGCCCCGTGCTGCGCGTCGATCCGGGCGTGGACCCGGTCCGCTTCCGCCCACTCAGCCCCGAAGAACGGCGGGCGGTGCGCCACGAATTGGGCGTCGCGCCCGAGGAGTTCCTCATCGTCTCCTACTCGCGCCTCGTGCCTCGAAAGGGTATGGACACTCTCATTCGCGCGAGCGCTCGACTTCTGGGTCATCACCCGAACCTGCGGGTGATGATCGGTGGCGCGGGTCGCGACCGCGCGCGACTCGAGCGGCTCGTCGCGCGCCACGACGCGCCGGTGGAGTTCCTCGGACGGGTCGCGGACGAGCAGCAGCCTCGTTGGATCGCCGCGGCTGACCTCATGGTGATGGACTGTCGCAGTCGCTGGCTCGGGCTCGAACAAGAGGGCTTCGGGATCGTGTTCTTAGAAGCCGCGGCCAGTGGTCTCGCCCAGGTGGCGGGACGCTCGGGCGGCAGTGACGACGCGGTGCGCGACGGCGTGACCGGACTGGTCCTCGCGAACCCGCGCAGCGTCGGTGACCTCGAGTCCGCAATTGAGTCGCTCCTGCTCGACCCCGAGCGCCGGACCGACTTCGCGGAGGCGGCGCGTGCGATGGCCGAGCGGGAGTTCACCTGGGACCGTCTCGCGCGCGTGCTCTCCTTTGGTTTGGCACCCTTTGACCACTTCAGCGCCGCTGACACACTCGCCTAGGGTGGAAACGAAGGAGGCGCGGTGACACAACGAGCGTCGGAAACGACCGTGGTCCACGCAGCGCCCGAGGTCGTCTACCGCGTCGTCACCGACTTCGAGCACTACCTGGACTGGGTGAGCGACTTGAAGAAGATCGACGTGCTCGAGCGCGACGCCGACGGTCGGGCCCTCGAGGTGGAGTACCGCGCGGCGGCCTTCGGTCGATCGACCACCTACGCCCTGCGCTACGACTACTCTCTCGCCCCGGACGTCCTCACCTGGCACCAGAGCCACGGTGACCTGACGTCTACACTCAACGGGCAGTACCGATTCGCACCCGCGCCCGACGGGACCCTGCTCACCTACGACCTTGAAGTGGAACTCCTCGTGCCCATCCCCGCCTTCGTGAAGTCCCGAGCCGCGTACCGTATCCAGAGCCAAGCCCTGCGGGAGTTGAAATCGCGCGCCGAGGCCACCTCGTGAGCGACGTCGCCATCGGCGTCGACGTCGGCGGCACCAAGGCGCTCGCCCTCATGGTCGCGCGCGACGGTCGGGTGGTCGGCGAGCTCAAGTCACAGACCCCCCACGACGAGGGCTTCGGCGCCGGTGAGGCGACGACCAAGGTCATCGTCGAACAGGTCCACGAACTCTGCGAGCGACAGGGTCTCTCACCCGCGCAGGTGCCCATCGGCCTCGGGTTGCCCGGCATGATGCGCCGCGACGGGCACTTGGCCTTCGCCCCCAATCTCCAAACCGCCTCGGGCGCCGATCTCGGGGCCCAACTGGGCACGGCGCTCGGCAACTCGAGTGTGTTCTGTGAGAACGACGCGAACTGCGCGACGTTGGCCGAACACGAGTGGGGCGCGGGACGCGGCATCAGAGACTTCGTCATGGTGACCCTGGGGACGGGCATCGGTGGCGGGGTCGTCGCCGACGGACAGTTGGTGCGGGGCCGCAGCGGCTTCGCCGGCGAGATCGGTCACATGGTCGTCGAGGCAAAGGGCGCGCCGTGTTCGTGCGGCGGACGAGGATGTTGGGAGCGCTACGCCTCGGGCGGCGGCCTGCACCGATTGACCCGCGAGGCCGCGCTCGAGGGACGACTCGCCTCCGTCGTCGAACGCTGCGACGGTGATCCCAAGAAGGTGCGCGCCGAAGACGTCACCGCGGCCGCGGCCGACGGGCTCGAAGAGGCGGTCACCTTGTTACGTGAGGTCGGGTGGTGGTTGGCGCTCGGACTGGCGAATCTCGTCGCGATCCTCGACTGCGGACACTTCGTCATCGGTGGCGGACTCTCGAGTGCGTCGGACCTGGTGTTGCCGGCCGCGCGCGAGTACCTCGCCGAACTCGTCGAAGGCTACGACGCTCGACCCGCGATCACCGTGACCACGTCGATGTTCGGAGAGCGATCAGGCGCCATGGGCGCGACGTTGGTGGCGTTCGAGGGAGCGTGAAGCTCGGCGTCATGCTGCCGACGTTTCGAGACCAGGCGAACGACGCCCTCGCCACAGCTCAACACGCACAAGACGCCGGTCTCGACGGCGTCTTCGCGTTCGACCACCTCTGGCCCATGGGCACGCCCACGCGAGCGTCCTTCGCGCCGTTCCCGGTGCTCGCGGCGGTCGCCACCAGCGCACCGACCCTTGCGCTCGGTCCCCTCGTCGCGCGCATCGGCATGTTTCCACCTCGAAAACTCGTCGAACTCTTTTCGACGCTCTCGGCGCTGGCGCCGGGTCGGGTGATCGCCGCCCTCGGTACCGGCGACGAACTCTCCAAGGCCGAAGAGCTCGCCTACGACCTCGGTTACCCCACGGCCGACGAGCGTCGGTCGTGGTTGCGCGAGGTGGCGACTGAGTTGCTCCCGACGACGCCCGTGTGGGTCGGGGCGGGTGCCGAGAAGACCAACGCCGTGGCGCGCGAACTGGGCGTGACGCTGAATCTTTGGGGGGCCGATCCCGCGCGGGTGCGTGAGTTAGCGACAGAAGGTCCGGTCTCGTGGGCGGGACCCCTCGGGACCGACCCCCACGCCACGCTGGATGAGTTGGCCAGCGCCGGCGCCACCTGGGCGATCGCCAGCGAGCCCCGTCGAATAGACGTCCTGAAAGAGTGGCGTCAGGCCCACGCCAGTAACTACGGTTTATAGATGGAGTTTCGCCGCATAACGGGCCTACCACCCTACGTCTTCGCCCAGATCAACGAGCTCAAGGCCGAGGCGCGCGCCCTCGGTCGTGACGTGATCGACTTCGGCTTCGGTAACCCGGACCTGCCGAGTCCCGACGTCGCGGTCGCGAAACTCGCCGAGGCGGCGCACAATCCGAAGAACCATCGCTACAGCGCCAGCCGCGGGATCCCGAACCTTCGCCTGGCGATCGCCAATCGCTACAAGATGCTCTTCGACGTCGACCTCGATCCGGACCGCGAGGTCGTTACGACCATCGGCGCGAAGGAGGGCCTCACGCATCTGATGTGGGTCCTCCTCGGACCGGGGGATTCGGCCATCGTGCCCACCCCCAGTTACCCCATCCACTTGGCGGCGCCGGGATTCGCCGGGGCGACCGTGATCACGGTGCCGATCGTCGATCCCGGCGCGAGTGCGAATGACCCGGGCGACGACTTCTTCGACGGTCTGGTGGCCGCCTGGGAGGGTGCGGTCACCAAGCCGCGCGTGATCGTCGTCTCGTTCCCGCATAACCCGACGAGTGCGTGCGTGGACCTCGCCTTCATGGAGCGCCTCGTCGCCTTCGCCCTCGAGCATGAGGTGGTGATCTGTCACGACTTCGCCTACGCCGACCTCGGCTTTGACGGCTACCGTCCGCCGTCGATCCTGCAGGTGCCCCGGGCCAAGGAGTGCTGCGTCGAGCTCTACACCTTGACCAAGTCCTTCTCCATGGCGGGCTGGCGCGTGGGCTTTCTGGTCGGCAACGCCGAGATCGTGGCGGCCCTGACGAAGTTAAAGAGCTACCTCGACTACGGGACCTTCCAGCCGGTCCAGATTGCCGCGATCGTGGCGATGAACGAGGCGGTGGAGTACCCCGAGCAGCTGCGAGTGATCTACCAGTCGCGGCGCGACGCGTTGATCGAGGGACTGCACCGCGCGAACTGGGACGTGGTCGCCCCACGGGGCTCGATGTTCATCTGGGCCCCGATCCCCGAGCCCTATCGCGAGATGTCCTCCCTCGAGTTCTCCAAGCTCTTGATTGAAGAGGCCGACGTCGCGACGAGTCCGGGGGTTGGTTTCGGTGAAGGTGGTGACGGCCACGTGCGCTTCGCCTTGATCGAGAACGAGATGCGCACCCAGCAGGCCACACGGAACCTACGTCGCGCGTTGACCAAGCTCGGTTGATCTAGGGCCACCCCGCCGCGGGGACCGCGACCTGGGCGACTTCGATGGTGCCCGCGGTGGCGTCTTCGATTTGGAATCGGTCGCTCGTCGGGGCGCACATGACATAGAGCGTGGTGCGCGCCGCGCCGCCGAGCATGCACGCGAAGGCGTTCTGGCTGGTGGTGACGACGCCGGTCACCTCGCCACCCTCACGCACCCGCACGCACTGCGGGGCGAGCGCGTTGGCGAGCCAGATCTGACCGTCGGCGTCGAGGCACATGCCGTCGGTCGCGACGAAGTCCAGTGGCGCCCAGACCCGGCGATTGGAAAGTGTGCCGTCGGCGGCGACGTCAAAAGCGCTCAGACGCGAGGCGATCGTCTCACCGATGACGAGCGTCGTCCCGTCAGGGGTGATCACGGTGCCGTTGGGAAAGGCGAGGTCGGGTACGACTTGACGCACGTCGCCCTCGGGACCCAGAACGACGAGGTTCGTGGTCGGCGGGTCGGCCAACAGCGCCTCGGCGCCGACGTCGCGAAGAAACACGTCGAGGTCGAAGCCGAAACTGCCGACGTAGCTCACCCCGGTGCCTGACGTGATCATCTCGTTCGCCCAGAATCCGCAGTAGGGGGCGACGTCGGCGAAGAGCGAGGTGGTCCCCTCGTGCACGCGTAGCACGCGCTGGTCGGTCATCGAGACGAAGAGGAGGTCCCCGTCGGGCAGCCAGCCGAGTCCCGACGGCTGGGTGGGCGCGGCGTGCTCTAGTCGCTCCTCGGTGCCGTCCTCGTCGATGGAGAAGATGGCGTGACGGTAGAAGTCGGAGAACCACAGACGTCCGTCGTGCCAGCGCGGGCCTTCACCGAAGGCCAGTCCGTCGCGGAGCACGCGAGCTTCGTACTGTTCCATGTGACCCCCCGTCGTTGAAACTACTGCGTACGCTCGAGCGCGCGCGTCCACGCGGCGTAGCCCACGTCGACCACTGCCGGGTCCTCGGGTGCGAACGTGGCGGCCGCGCGCCATCGGTCACTCAGTTCCTCGAGCGACGCCCAGTGTCCACTCGCGAGTCCCGCGATGCTCGCGGCACCCCGCGCGGTCGCCTCGAGCGTCGTGCTGCGCTGGACGGTGACGCGCGAGTTGGTCGCCTGCAGTCCCATCAACAGATCCATCGCGGCCGCACCCCCGTCGGCGCGAAGCTCCCTCACGTCCACCCCCCCGTCGCGAAAGGCGTCGGTCATGGCGCGCACTTGGAAGGCCAGCGCTTCGACGACCGCGCGTGCGACGTGCGCACTCGTGACCCCGCGGCTCAGCCCCATCAGCGCACCGCGAGCGTCGGGTCGCCAGAACGGTGAGCCGAGGCCCGTGAAGGCCGGGACGAAGATCGCGCCAGCGCTGTCGGTGACGGTGCTGGCGAGGCCTTCTAACTCACTCGACCGCGTGATCAGGCCGAGGTCGCGTAGCCACTGCACTGCGGCACCCGCGACGAAGGCCGACCCTTCGAGGGCGTAGTTAACACCGCCGAGGCCACCGAGGTCCCACGCGACGGTGCTGAGGAGACCGTCGACGACCGGCGGCACGACGTCACCGGCGGAGGCGAGCACGAAGGCCCCCGTGCCGTAGGTCGCCTTGACGAGACCCGGTGTGAAGCACGCCTGTCCAAAGAGGGCCGACTGCTGATCGCCGAGTACGCCGGTGATCGCGACGCCGGCGAGTTCGGGCACCACGCTGGCCGCGACGTGACCGAAGACACCAGCCGACGGTCGTAACTCGGCGAGCATCGAGGGATCGACGCCGAAGAGGTCGCACATCGCGGAGGACCACGCGAGGGTCGAGAGGTCGAGCAAGGACGTTCGCGACGCGTTCGACGGCTCGGTCCGGAACGTCCCGCCCTCGACCCCGCCCGATAGCGCCCAGAGCAGCCACGTGTCAATGGTCGCGAAACTCGGTGCTCGGGCTTGATCGGCCAGACCGCGATCGAGCATCCAGCGCATCTTGGTCGCGGAGAAATAGGGGTCGAGCACGAGGCCGGTCGTTTCGCGCACGGCCGGACCGTGTCCTGCAGTCTCTACGTCGTGGCACATCGCCGCGGTGCGGCGGTCCTGCCAGACGAGGGCGCGGTGAAATATCTCGCCCGACGCGCGGTCGAAGCCGACCGTTGTTTCGCGTTGGTTCGTGAGCCCGAGGGCCGCGACCTCGTGTCCCTTGGCGCGGACTCGAGCAGCGACTTCGCGCAAGGTGGACACGGCGAGTTCGACGATCTCGTGGGGATCGTGTTCCACCTCGCCGGGGGAGGGGAAGTACTGGGGGAGTTCGCGGTAGTGCTCCGCCACCACCGCGAGTTGGTCATCAAAGGCCACCGCTCGCACGCCGGTGGTGCCGGCGTCGAGGGCGAGGATGAGTTCCACCGGGTCAGATTAGTGAGGCGGGGTGCTCGAGAATGGGGCTGTGACTGGGGAAGGGAGAATTGTGAAAAAGAGTTCAAAGAAGTAGTTGACACGGTGTAATTACAGTGCTGTAATGACACAGCATCTTGCGACGTGCGCTGGGATAACCACTACATCTTGTGGCTATGGGGGAATTAAAGCGGTAAACTTGTCCTCCCGACTCGACGTCGCTGGACGCATTCTTAGTGTCGGTATCGGGATAGAAAAGAGAGAGAAATGGCCATCGCACCTCAGCGACTCGGAATTGGAATTCGTCGGTACTTCACCACCGAGGACCGTCACCCCTACGACGAGGTGCTCTGGGACCGACGCGACGCGCGCATTTCGAACTTCCGAGACGGTTCGGTGGCTTTTGAACAGCTCGACGTCGAGGTCCCCTCGACCTGGTCCTTTAACGCGACCAACATCCTCGCCCAGAAGTACTTCCGCGGCACCTTGGGCACCCCCGAGCGTGAGACCTCCTTAAAGCAGGTCGTCGACCGGATCGCCGACACCATCACTACCTGGGGGACCGAAGGTGACTACTTCGTCGACGAGGAAGAGGCCGAGACCTTCCGCGCGGAATTAAAGCACCTCCTCATCACCCAGAAGGCGGCCTTTAACTCACCGGTCTGGTTCAACATCGGGGTAAAGGGCGTACCCCAACAGGCGAGCGCCTGCTTCATCCTGGCGGTCGAGGACTCGATGCGCTCGATCCTGAACTGGTACACCGAGGAAGGAATCATCTTCAAGGGGGGTTCGGGTGCGGGCGTGAACCTCTCCAAGATCCGCTCCAGCGCCGAGGCGCTCGAAGGCGGCGGCACCGCGAGTGGTCCGGTCTCGTTCATGCGCGGCGCCGACGCCTCGGCCGGCACCATCAAGTCCGGCGGTAAGACGCGTCGGGCGGCGAAGATGGTCATCCTCGACGCGAACCACCCCGACGTCGAAGAGTTCATCTGGTGCAAGGCGCACGAGGAGAAGAAGGCGCGCGCGCTACGTGACGCGGGCTTCGACATGGACTTAGACGGTCGCGACATCAACTCGATTCAGTACCAGAACGCCAACAACTCGGTACGGGTCTCTGATGAGTTCATGGACGCGGTACTCGCCGACGGCGACTGGAACCTGACGGCACGACACGGGAACGCCACGGTGCGCACCGTCAAGGCTCGCGACCTCTGGCGACAGATGGCGCGCGCCGCCTGGGAGTGCGCGGACCCCGGTCTGCAGTTCGACTCGACGATCAACAAGTGGCACACCTCGTCGAACACCGACCGCATCAACGGCTCGAACCCGTGCTCGGAGTACATGCACATCGACAACTCGGCCTGCAACCTAGCCAGCATCAACCTGATGAAGTTCTTGGATGAGGACGGGAGCTTCGATGTCGACGCGTTCAAGGCCGCCGTCGAAGTGATGTTCAGCGCGCAAGAGATCCTCGTCGGTGCGGCGGACTACCCGACCGAGAAGATCGGGGAGAACTCGCGCAAGTTCCGCCAGCTCGGCCTCGGCTACGCCAACATCGGCGCGCTGCTCATGGCCTCGGGTCTGGCCTACGACTCCGACGCCGGTCGCGCCTGGGCGGCGGCGATCACCGCATTGATGACCGGTCACGCCTACGCCACCAGCGCGCGCACCGCCGGACGTATGGGACCCCACGAGGGCTTCGCGGAGAACGCTGAGCCGATGATCAACGTGTTGCGCATGCACCGCGACGCGAGCTACCAGATTGACGAGACGTTGGCGCCCGCCAACATCCTTTCGGCCGCCCAGCGCGCGTGGGAAGAGGCGGTGGACCTCGGTACCCGACACGGCGTGCGCAACGCGCAGGCGACGGTGCTGGCCCCCACGGGCACCATCGGTCTGTTGATGGACTGTGACACGACGGGCATCGAGCCCGACCTCGGCCTCGTGAAGTTCAAGAAGCTCGTCGGTGGTGGCAATATGGCCATCGTCAACCAGACCGTCCCGCGGGCGCTGCGCGTCATGGGCTACTCGCCCGAGGAGATCGAGGCGATCATTAGCTACATCGACGAGCACAAGACCATCGTCGGCGCCCCGGCCTTAAAGGTCGAACACCTGCCGGTCTTCGCGTGCTCGATGGGGGACAACACCATCCACTACTCCGGGCACGTGCGCATGATGGGTGCCGTCCAGCCCTTCATCTCGGGCGCGATCTCTAAGACGGTCAACATGCCCGAAGACGCCACCGTCGAAGACGTCGAGAACCTGCACCTCGACGCGTGGCGACTCGGCATCAAGGCGGTCGCGATCTACCGCGATAACTGCAAGGTCGGCCAGCCGCTCTCGACCGCCACCAAGGGCGGCGTCGGCCAAAGCGCGCCCGACGCCGTCGTCGACGTCGACGCCGCCGAGGTCATCGAGCTCTACGCGCGCGTCGCCAAGCTCGAAGCGGCCCTCGAGGTCGCGCGTGACGAGGGCGCCCACGTCGTGGTCGGTGCGGTACGCGAGCGTCTGCCGCGTCGGCGTAAGTCGGCCACCTTCGCGTTCCGCGTGGCGGACTGTGAGGGGTACGTCACGGTCGGTGAGTACGAGGACGGTCGACCGGGCGAGGTCTTCATCAAGGTCGCCAAGCAGGGCTCGACCTTGGCGGGCATCATGGACGCCTTCTCGATCTCGATCAGCCTGGGACTCCAACACGGCGTGCCGCTCGCGACCTACGTGAAGAAGTACGCGAACATGAAGTTCGAGCCCTCGGGCATGACCGACGACGCCGACCTGCGTATCGCGACGTCGTTGGTGGACTACATCTTCCGACGTCTGGCGCTCGACTACTTAAGCCCCGTCGATCGTGAGGAGCTCGGGGTGCTCTCAACGAGCGAGCGCATCCAGCCGACGTTCCCCGAGATCGTCGAGCAGTCGACGCCCACTATCAACCTGCCGGTTCAACAGTCCTTGATCGAGTTCAGCGACAAGACCACCGCGGACGAGTCGCCGTCACTGCTCTCTCGTTCGCCCCAGCGTGACGCGCCCATGTGTTACCAGTGCGGCAACTCGATGCAACGAGCGGGGTCCTGCTACGTCTGTTCGAGCTGCGGGGCGACGAGCGGCTGCTCGTAGTCCTCACGTCGAGGCAAGCCCGTCGTTGGCACGGCACCACGGTGATACGGCACCACGTGGCAAGGCGGTCCTTCTCGCCGAACTCCGCGTTCGTACCATGGTAGTTCGTACTCAAGTAGGATAGTTCCATGGCAGTGGACAAGATGAGTGTTTCCCTGGTGCGAACGCTGAGTAGCGCCGTGCGCGACGCGGCCGAGGAGTCTGGCGAAACTCTGTCCGCCTGGATCGCCGACGCCGCCGAGACGAAGTTGCGTGCACGGGCACTCGACGAGTTCCTCGATGTGTGGGAGAACGAGAACGGATCCATCAGCGAAGAGGAACTTCAAGATGCCGCGGCGAGGTTGGGCGTGATCGAGCCGGCACCGTCCGGTTGGTTCACGTTCCTCAAGGTCACCGCGACGCACGGGAGTCACGAGGAGCTCGTAGCAGCGATCACTCGCGTCATCGAAGGTGGCCACTCGATTCTCATTCCCGAGCACGACGTTCCGGAGATCTCGAGGATGATCAAACCGGGCGAACACGTGTCGTTTGAGAAGGTGGAGCTTCGAGTCCGACCTCTGCCGCAGTGACCGCACTTGTCTTGGACGCTGGCGCGTTGAGAGCGATCGAGCGCAATGACCGACGCACGGTGGCGCTGCTCAAGGTAGCCAAATTGAACTCACTCCCGCTGGTGAGTCACGGCGGCGTTGTGGCCGAGGTGTGGCGAGGCGGAACGGGAAATCAGGTCCCCGTGGCCCGACTGCTCGCCGCCGTGAACGTGGTACCGGTGGATGAAGACGTGGGACGAGCTGCGGGCGTCCTCATCAGAGACGCGGGGGGAGGCAGTGCGATCGACGCGACCGTCGTCGCCATCGCTCGCGAAGGAGATCAGATCGTTACGAGCGACCCGGTCGATATCGCAGTGCTGGTCAACACTTCTGGTCGAAACGTCAAGATCGTCGCGTGCTGACAACGACGGGGCCCGTCTCGATGGGCGCTTCAAGCGACGTCGAATGCGCCGCGGACGCCATCTGACCTTTTCACTGCGGTGAACGTCGCTGCTTGCGGGTTTCCGCACGAGGACCCGACGTTGCCCGAACTCGTTGGTCATCATTTGGAGGTCGCGATACAACGAGGTCACGGCGCCGATGACGTCGTCGCACTCCTAGACGCCTTCGGTAGTTCTCACTAATGGCCCCGTGCGGGGCGGTGCTGGCGTCGGAGCGTCGAGTGGCGTGGGTGACGGGTAGAACGGTGCGGTGTCGCGCCCACCCGCACTCTTCTGGTTTCGCCGAGACCTCCGACTGAGCGACAACCCGGCGCTGCTCGCCGCCGTCCGTGACGGCGACGGCGCCGTCGCGCCGGTCTTCGTTGCGGACCCCGCGTTGTTGGCGTCGGTGGGGCCCGCACGCGCCGCGTACCTTCGGGCGACCCTGACGGCCCTCGACGAGTCGCTGGGTGGTCGCCTCATCGTTCGCGTGGGCGAGCCCGANNGCTCGGCGTCGCGACGCACGGGTCGCACGGGCACTCACCGTGGACGGTGTCGCCACGTCCTTTCTCGACTCTCCCTACGTCGTGGTCCCCGGGACCGTGACGACCAAGTCGGGAACGCCGGCGCGAGTGTTCACCCCGTTTCGCCGAGCGTGGGACCAGTACGTGCGACCCGAACCGCTGCCG
>PLER01000141.1 GCA_003136495.1 Acidimicrobiaceae bacterium | reverse complement strand
GCCTTCGGCGTGCGCCAGAAGATGGCGGGAACGAGCAGCGCCACGGCGAGCCCCGCGCCCAGCCAACAGTCCCCGTACCAGCCGTCGTGCGCGTAGAGCTGACCCGCGAGGAGGGAACCGACCGAGGCGCCGGCAAAGCCGCAGACCATGTAGGCGCTGTTCGTGCGGCTTCGCCCGTCGGGCACGAGCGCGTAGATGACCGACTGGTTCAAGATCTGCATGCCCTGCATCCCGGCGTCTAAGAGCACAATCCCCAGCGCTAAGAGCACCACCGTGTCGCGACCGAGCGCTAAGACGCCAAAGGAGACCAGCAGCATCGACGCGGTGACTATCGTGCTGGCGTGCGTGCGCTGACGGTCGGCCTGGTGGCCGGCGAAGTTCGCCGCGATCACCCCGGCGACCCCGAAGAGACCGAAAAGTCCGATGACGGCGTTCGAGTAGTGGAACGGTCCGGCGGCGAGTAAGAAGGACAGCGTCGTCCACAACGTTGAGTTACACGCGAAGATCAAGGCGCCGAAGTAAGCGCGACGGCGAAGTTCGCGCTGGGTGACAAGGAGCGAGAAGACGCCCACGACGAGCCGGTGATAGCGGACTCGCTCACGTGGTGCCTCCTCGGGCAAGACCTTGAGGAGGACGAGCGCCATGGTCGCCAGCGCCCCCGCCGCCACCCAGTACACGCTGCGCCAGCCGGCCACTTGTGCCAAAAGGCCCGAGACCGTGCGCGAGAGCAGGATGCCGAGCAGCAGCCCCGTCATCACGCGCGCAATCACGCGGCCGCGCTCGCGGGGCTCCGCTAAGTCCGCCGCTAGGGGGACCAACACCTGGCCGCCGACCGAGAGCAGACCGATGAGGACGGTGATCGAGGCTAAGAGCGTGAACGAGTCCAGCGTTGCGGCGAGCGCCAAGGTGACCGCGGCGAGCGAAAAGATTCCCACGACCAGGTGGCGCCGCGGCCAGATGTCACCGAGGGGTACTACGAAAGCGAGACCGATCGCGTAGCCCACCTGGATGAGCGTCATCAGCAGCGAGGCGCGGGCTATGCCGACGTGGAAACTCTCCGAGATCTGGTGCAGGAGGGGCTGGAGGTAGTAGAGGTTGGCGACGATCATCCCGATCGCCGTCGCCATGAGGATGATCAGTCCATTGGTGAGCGGTCGCTGCTTGGCTTCGTCGTTCGAGGTCATCGGCACTGTGGAGGCTAATCCTCGCCGACTTCGAATCGGGCTACGTGGTTGGTCGTGGCGGAATGGAGTACGTGACCTGCGCCTTCGCCACGAGGTCGTTCGATCCACGCGAGAACAACTCGACGTCCACGACCGCGAGTCGACGGCCGAGTTTGATGAGGCGGGCGCGCGCAATCAGATCGCTGAGTTCGGGCAGACGCAAGAAGTCAATGTGCAAACTGGTCGTGACGGCCAGGAGCACCGGTCCGATGTGGGCGAGGATGACGACCCACGCGGCGTTATCCGCCAGCGCCATCATCGTCGGGCCGTTGATCGTGCCGCCGGGTCGGGAGTTACGTGACTCAATGGGCTGGAACATCACCAGCGTGTCGCCGTTCAACGACTCGACCTGGGGCACGGCCCAGTCGGGAAAGGCGTCGTCGACGATTTTTTGTAACGCTTCGACGTCGAGGATCGGTGCCTCCAACACGATCAGGCGACTTTACGGTACTTATTCACGGCGAGTGGCGCCAGCACGCAGACGGCGCCGATCGCCCACGCCAGAGCGATCCAGGTGGACTGTCCGTGGGGTTGGCCGAGCATCAGCCCACGCACCGCGTCGGCGGTTTGACTGACCGGCTGGTTGTTGGCGAAGGGGCGTAACCAACCAGGCATCGAGGAGACGAGCACGAAGATGGCGGAGGCGAACGCTAAGGGAAAGATCAAGGGAAAGGTGATGGCCTGCGCCGCTTCGGCGTTCGGCGCCGCGAGCCCGACGTAGGCGAAGCCCCAGGAGAGGCAGTAGGCGAAGACCAGCATCAACAAGCACGCTTGGAGGTAGGCGACGACGCCGCCCGTGGGGCGAAAGCCCACGAGAAACCCCACGCCCGTGATGATCGCCAGTATCAACACGTTGCGAAAGAGGTCCGAGACGGTTCTGCCCGCGAGTACCGCGAGTCGCGCCATGGGCAGCGCGCGGAATCGTTCGATGAGACCTTTCTGGAGGTCTTCGGCCAAGCCAATCGCGGTGCCAACGGAGCCGAACATGGTGGTTTGGACGAGGATGCCGGGGATCAGGTAGTTGACGTAGGACGTGCCGACGATGGGGATGGCGCCGCCGAACACGTAGCGAAAGAGGATCACGAACATGATCGGTTGGATGATCATGAACACGATCGACACCGGTACCCGAAAGAGCGCCAGCAGGTTGCGCCGAGCCATCGTGAGTACGTCACTGATCGCCCAGCGCAGCGCCGAGTGCGTTGATACGGGGGAGGGCAGGGTGCTCACGCGTTCGCCTTTCGTGGTCGTCGCCCCGGTCGGCCCGTGGGCACGGGGGCGTCGACGTCCTCCGCTTTGTGACCGGTCAAGTTGATGAAGACGTCGTCGAGGCTCGGTTCGCGCAACGCGAGGCCGCTCAGGGTAATGCCAGCGGCGTCGATGCGTCGAAGCGCGTCCGCGGTGACCGCGGGTCCATTGTCGACGGTCATCTCCAGCACGGTGCCGTCCAGATTCGCCGGCGTGGCCGAGAGACTCGCTAAGAGTGGCTGTGCGCGCAGCGCGTCGTCGCTCGACGTGAAACTGAGCGCCAGGACGGTCGCGCCCATTTGCTTCTTGAGTTCGGCGGAGGTGCCCTGCGCGATGATCTTGCCGTGGTCGAGCACCACCAACTGCTTGGCGAGCCGGTCGGCCTCGTCGAGGTACTGCGTGGTCAACAGCACCGTCGTGCCGCCCTCGACNNTCATCCAGAAACAGGATCGGCGGGCTCGCCACCAGGGCGGCCGCCAAGTCGAGGCGTCGACGCATACCGCCGGAGTAGGTCTTGATGGTCCGATGTGCGGCGTCGCTCAGGTTGAAGTCGTCTAAGAGCTGGTTCGCCTTCGCCTCGACGAAGTCCTTGTTGAGGTGATTTAACAGTCCGACCATGCGGATGTTCTCGAATCCCGTCAGATTCTCATCCACCGTGGAGTTCTGTCCGGCGAGTCCAATGTGACGACGAACCTGGTTGGGCTGCTTGACGATGTCGAAACCGGCCACCGTCGCGCTGCCGCTGGTGGGAGAGAGAATCGTCGAAAGGATCCGCACCATCGTCGTCTTGCCCGAACCGTTGGGTCCGAGCAGTCCGAAGACCTGGCCCGCGGGCACCTCCAAGGACACGCCGTCGAGCGCTCGTACTTCGCCCTTAGCGAAGACGCGGACGATGTCGTGGGCCTCAACGGCGAATTCGGGCATTGGGAGCAGTTTAGGGAGGGCGGCGAAGGGGGCGCGATGGCCGCGGGGAGACGGTACCTTCTTCCTATGTCCATTTCCGAAGGCGAGATCGCTCAAGTTCGCGCCGCGACGGACATCGTGGCGCTCATCGGCGAAACGGTCGCCCTCAAGCGCTCGGGCCAGCGCTGGACCGGATTATGCCCGTTCCACGGTGAGAAAACCCCTTCGTTCTCGGTCAACGCCGAAGAGGGTCGCTACTACTGCTTTGGCTGTCGCGCGTCGGGCGACCAGATCACCTGGGTGCGTGAGACCCAGCATCTCGACTTCATCGATGCGCTGCGCGCGCTCGCCGATCGAGCGGGCATCGAGTTGCACGACGACGCCAACGCCGGCCCCGCGCGAAAGGAGCGCCAGGCGGCGCTGTCGGCGATGGAGCGTGCGGTCGAGTGGTACCACCAGCGTCTCCTCGAGTCGCCCGACGCGAGGGCCGCGCGCGAATACCTTCGTTCGCGCGGCATCAGCGGCGAACTCGCTCGCAAGTTCAAACTCGGTTGGGCGCCCGATGAGTGGGACGCGCTGTCGGTCGCGCTCAAGATGAATGAGCAGGTGCTGGTCGCGACCGGGCTTGGATTCTTGAACAAGCGAGACCGTCGTCAGGACGCGTTACGCGCCCGGGTGATCTTTCCGATCTTCGACCCGGCGGGCAAGGCCATCGCCGTCGGAGGGCGAATCTTGCCGACGGCCCCCGACGCCCCTCGAGCGGGTGAGCGCGTCGAAGCGAAGTACAAGAACAGCCCCGAGACTCCGATCTACTCGAAGCGAAAGACGCTCTACGCCCTCAACTTCGCCAAGGACGACATCATCAAGTCGGGTGAGATCATCGTCTGTGAGGGCTACACCGACGTGATCGCATTCTTCGCGGCTGGTCTGCCGCGGGCGGTGGCGACCTGTGGCACCGCGCTCGGAGAGGATCACTTTCGCCTCATGCGCAACTTCGCCAAGCGCATCGTCCTCGCCTACGACGCCGACACCGCCGGCCAGAGTGCGGCGGCCTCGGTCTATCAGTGGGAACGTCAACACGAAGTCGACGTTGCGGTCGCCCGCCTGCCCAAGGGTTCGGATCCGGCCGACTTGGCCCAACGTGACCCCGAAGCCCTTCGAGAGGTCATCGCCAACGCCGTGCCGTTCTTGGAGTTCCGACTCGACCGAGTACTCGAAGGAGCGAACCTCGCTACCGCCGAAGGCCGGGCTCGCGCGGCGGAGGTCGCGATTGAGGTAATCGCCGAACATCCGAGCGAGTTCGTTCGCGACGACTACAAGGTGAGGACGGCGGACAGGCTGCGCATCGACCTCGCCACGTTTCGCCAGCGCTACGCCGACCTCGAAGGTCGCCCCCGCGAGCGCGTGGTGCGCGAGATTCCGAACGAGCCCATGACGCGACGCCCCCGCTCGGCGTCCACCCTGCCGCGCCCGGGACTCGAAGCGCTGCGGCTCTACGTGCACGGTCCCGAGGCGACCAAGCAGCGCTTCATCGCGCCCTACTTTACGAATGAGATTCAGCGTGACGTCTTTGAGGCGCTGGCCACGGGACAGTCGCTCTCGGAGCTCATCGACGCCCTGGAGCGTCGAGGCCAGGATGAGGCCGCACTCGTGCTGAGTGAACTGGCGGTGGAAGAACTCGATCAGACCTTCGGCGCGAGCGACGTCACCGCCGTCGTGGCGCAACTGGTGCGCGGCGCGGTGCGCGAGGAGCTCCGGAGTCTCGATCGCGACATGCGCGAAGGTCGCGTGAGCCCGGAGTTGGCGATGGCGACGACTCGAGACGTCAAGGAGCGAGTCGAACTTCTCGAAGGTCCCAACGGGGCCGCGGCCGAAGGCGACCTTCGCCAGTGGCTCATCGAGCGAGCCTCACTACCCACCTCGTGACGAAGGGTTCTCGCGGCTTCATCGGTGGGCTCGAGATGTTGGCACCGCTCGGCGTCGAAGAGGAGCGTGCGCTCTATCCCATCATCGAAGAGGGTCGGCGCGCGACCGCGGCGATCGCCAGGAACGAGGAGCGCGACCCCCACGAACGGCGTCAACTGCTGCGGGCCCGCCAGGAGGGCCAGGAGGCAGAATCACTGTTGTTGCGCGCCACGTTCGGCCTCGTGCGGGCTCGAGTCGTCGAGCGTGGGTACCAGTTCTACAACGATGACCTCGAAGCGGCGGGCGTCGAGGGCCTCATCAACGCACTGCAACGTTTCGACCCGGCGAAGGGNNTTCGAGCGCTCCAACACCCACCGACGACTTACGAAGCGCGACGTCGCGAGCGAACTCGGCATCTCTCAGGTGAAGGCCCACGAGATAATGCAACTCAGTCGCGAACTGCAGTCCCGGCGGTTTCACTCGCTCGAACTCGAAGACCTGGCCGACCCGCGTCCGGTTCACGACAGTGCCGAAGCACCCGCGTGGGTGATTGACGAACTGCGTCGCCTGACCGGCGACGACTTCGACGCGTTTTGGCAGTTTACGTTCAAGACCATGCCGATGGACGAGATTGCGAGACTGCACGGTATCTCTCGTCAGGCGATGTCGAAAAGGATCGAACGAAGTCGACGAGCCGTGCGCGAGAGCGCCGCGGCGGACCGACTTCAACGTTGGTTCGACCAGCAGTAGCGACCGGTCGTCCGTCGTCGTAACAACCACGAAGGATTGAACTGACTGAATGAATTTCGTTGAAGACGGCGCCGGTCGCGTGCCACAATGACACCGTGACGGACGAGGACGACGAGAAGGTAGCGCTGCAGCATTTTCTCCAGTACCAGCGCGCCTCCGTGCGCGCGATCGTTGGGGGACTCAGCGAAGAGGCGTGGCATACGTCGATCGTCCCTTCCGGCTGGACGCCCGCGGGGTTCGTCGAGCATCTGGGCGGCGCGGAACATCACTGGTTCCAAGAAGTGATCGAGGGAATCGAGTCGGAGCCGCCATCGGAGGAAAGCGATGAGCCATACGACCCCCACGCGGCGTTCGTTTCCGATCTATCCTCCTCGGAGATCCTCCGTAACTACCAGGAGGAGTGCGATCGCTCCGATGCGGTCTTCGCGCGCACCTCGATGTCGGCCGTACCTCGGGGGCACCACGGTGACGACGAGATCCCGAGCGTCCGCTGGGTGGTTCTACACATGATCGAAGAGACGGCGGCACATTCGGGTCACCTCGAGATAGCCCGGGAGTTACTCGACGGCAAGACCAACCTCGGACTGCGCTGAAAGCTCAATCATCGAGGTCCTTTGACCGCGCGGAGCCCATCGACGACGCGAAGGGGTTCGGCGGATCCGTAACACCACATGTGGGCGTGACGAGCCGTGTGCCGTGACGCCAGTGCTATCGTGACTAGGCTTTCCGATTCATTCCCAGATAGCTCAATTGGCAGAGCAAGCGACTGTTAATCGCTAGGTTGCAGGTTCGAGTCCTGCTCTGGGAGCCCCTAGAATTGTTCTGTCTCGGTTGACCCGT
>PLER01000029.1 GCA_003136495.1 Acidimicrobiaceae bacterium | reverse complement strand
ACCTCCAAGGACACCGAAGTAGCCTTTGAGGAGGCGGTGGGCCGGATTGCTCTCGCGACGAGCGAGTTACTCGCAGCGCTGCCCCCGCGCCGTCAGCCCCCGCCCACGGTGCCGCCCCTTCGACGCATCGCCATCACTCCGTCGTGAGGCCGAGCCGGCGCGCCTCGACAATGTTGTCGCGTGGAGTTCGATAACGTCGAGGGTGGAGCGCCGGGAAGCCTGGTCGGCAGAGTGTCAACGAAAGTAGACCGACGTGGCGCTGGCTGGTATTTCTTTTCTCACCGGGGCGCTCATCAGTCTCGCCACGAGTTGGTTACTCGTCACGCGCCTCGAGCGTGTCGGGGAGCGCTTCGCGATCTCCGAGGCGTTGCTCGGGATGATCGCGGCCCTCGCGGCGGACGCGCCCGAGATCACCTCGTCGATTTCAGCCCTCTCCCAACATCAATTCGGCATCGGCGTCGGGGTAGTGGTCGGCTCCAACGTCTTCAATCTGGCCGCGCTCCTCGGGCTCGGGGCGGTCGTGGCGGGCACCATTCACCTCCATCGTCGCGTCGTGGTGCTTGCGGGGGTCGTCGCCCTGTGGATAGCCGTGGTGACCGTCACCACTTCAACGGGCGCAACCTCACCCCTCGAGGGACTGCTTCTCGTCGGAGTGGTCCTGGTGGGCTACGTCGTCGTGATGGGACTGCGCGATCACCAACGACGAGGACTCCCGCTTCCCGAACGCTGGACCACGTGGCTCTGCAGTGCCGTCAACGAGGAAGAGATCGAACTCAACGAGAGCATCCAACCACGTCGGGGTCGTCCCCTCGACGCCGTGGTCGCGCTGGGGGCGCTCGTCGTCGTGATCGTGGCCAGCGTCGTCATGGAACACGGTGCGGCCAGGCTGGGTCACCACTTTCACGTGGCCGACGCGGTGATCGGTGGCGTGGTCCTCGCCGCGGTCACGAGCCTCCCCAACGCCGTGGCGGGGGTCTACCTCGCCGCGCGGGGCCGAGCGAGCGCGGCTCTGAGTACCGCCCTTAACAGCAACAACCTCAACGTGTTCGCGGGATTGCTCGTACCCGGCGTGATCCTCGGACTCGCCGCCCCGTCGCGGGTGGGCACGGTGACGGCGCTGAGCTACCTACTCCTCACCGCGTTGGTCGTCGTGGTGGCCTACGCGTATCGGGGATTGGGGCGCCTCGTCGGATGGCTCATCATCTCGATCTACGCGCTCTTCGTGGTCCTCGTCGTCGTGCTCACCTGAGCGTCGCGACACGACCACCCGAGCCCGCCTCGGCGGGGTGTCGGACCGTTGTTACTACCATTACGGGCGAGGTGTCACGTGTCCCAACTGCTGTTCGCGGCTTTTAGCAACCGTCACGACGCGGTCGAACTCGCGCACCAGGTGGGCGACGAACTCGCTCGTGAGGGCGTCACCTCCAGCGTGTACCTGTTGGATTCCAACGAACCGCCGACCCTCGACGCCGCCACGTTGGTCGTGAGCCTCGGTGGCGACGGGACCTTTCTCAAGACGGCCCGCTTGGCCCACGCGGTCGGGGCGCGCGTCGTGGCGGTCAACTTGGGCCAATTGGGATTCCTCTTGAACGTGCCCCCGTACGACGTGGTCGAGAACATCAAGAGCGCCCTGGGGAGTGACTCGGTCGCGGAGCGACTCGCCCTGCAGATCAGACGTTCCGATCAGGACGAGGAGGAGTTCGCCCTCAACGAGGTCGTGGTCGAACGCGCGAGCGCCGGGCACATGGTACGAGTCAAGACCTTCGTCGATGACGAGGAGTACTTGACGTATTCGGCCGACGGGGTCATGGTCGCTACGCCCACGGGCAGCACCGGCTACAACTTTTCGGCCGGGGGACCGGTCGTCGACGCGTCACTAGCCATCATGATCCTCACGCCCATCGCGCCGCACTTTACGATTGACCGTTCGATCGTGGTCCCGGTCAACAGCGTCATCCGCCTCCTGGTGGACGACAAACCGGCCATGCTCGTCGCCGACGGACGCACGATTGGACCGATGGAGCCCGGTCAGTTCATCGAGGTGCGACAGAACCCGACCCCCGTGCACCTCGTCGCCACGCAGCGATTCGACCTGGCCACCCGGCTGCGGCGCAGCCTTCGCGAGGGACATGCCTAAGGCCCAACTCCTTGAGCTCTACGCGCACGGCCTCGGGGTCATTGACGACGCTCGTTTGGAGTTTGGACCAGGATTCAACGTGATTACCGGCGAGACCGGAGCCGGCAAGACCCTCTTGCTCGGAGCGCTGACCTTGTGCCTCGGGGGTGACGCGGGTTCGTCTCGTTACGCCATCTCCGCCGACACCCGGGCGGTCGCGCTCTTTGAGGTGGCGGGCAGTGAACTCGCGTTCTCGCGCGAAACGACCGCCTCGGGAAGGTTGCGAAGTTCGATCAACGGTGCGCCTTCGAGCGTGGAGGCGTTGCGGCACCTGTCGAAAGAACTCATCGTCATTCACGGCCAGCACGACTCACTCGCCCTGCGCACTCGTGGCGAGGTCGTTCGGCTCATTGACCAACGCGGCGACATCGACACCTCGGAACTCGACGACCTACGCGCGCAACTGCGCGAGGCGCGACGGATCCTCGAGGACTTTGGCGGTGACAAGGATTCGCGACGCCGCGAGTTCGACTTCCTCGTCTTCCAGCTGAACGAGCTCGACGCCGCGGCGATCGTCTCAGAACACGAGTTGCGCGACACGCTGGAGGAGCTCGTTCGTCTGACGACGCTGCGCGACGGACAGACGGCCCTCGCCGAGACCTTGGAGCTCTTCGACAACGATGGCGACGAGTCCGCGCTCGGTCGCTTCGCCCACGCGCTGGCGCAGTTGCCCGAAGGTGCGGTCTACGACGGGGTGCGCGACGCGTTACGTTCCTCGCTGGTGCAAGCTCGCGACGCCCTGCACGAACTCGCGGCCTTGGCCGATCCCGACGTCTTTGACCCCAAGACGCTCGAAGAGCTCAACGCGAGGGCGAACGCTCTCCAACAGATAGCGCGAAAGTACGGCGGCACCCTGGGTGCGGCCCTAGCGATGAGCGAGACGTTGCGCGCCGAGCACGATCGGTTGCTGAGTGAGGTCGCCCGTCTCGACGGTCTCGATCAGGAGATTCTCGAACTCGAAACGAAGGTGCAGCGCTCGGCCGCCGCCGTGCGGCTCCAGCGTGACGCCGCCGCGGAAGCCTTGACGTCAGCGGTGCAGGGCCAGTTAGGACGGGTGGCGCTGGAGCACGCGTCCCTGCGGTTCGACGTCGGCGGCGATGACGGTTCGGACGCGCACATCCTCTTCGCCGCGAACCCCGGGTTGCCCGAGGGGCCCCTGAGCGCGGTGGCGAGCGGCGGTGAGTTGAGTCGAGTCCTCCTGGCGATCTCTTTAGAAAGCGCCGACACGGACGTCGTGGCGGTCTTCGATGAGGTGGACGCCGGAGTCGGCGGCCAGGTCGCCCAACAGATCGGTGAGTGTCTCTTCGAGGTCGGGCGTCACCAACAGGTCCTTGCGGTGACCCACCTCGCCTCCGTTGCCGCACGTGCTGACCACCACTTCTTGATCGAGAAGACCGTGGCGCACGGCGTCACGCGAACCGAGGTGCGAACGCTCGAAGGTGACGATCGAGTCAGAGAGATCGCTCGAATGTTGGCCGGCGACGAAGTGACCACCGAGTCCCGGGCGCTGGCGAAACAATTACTGAGAAACTGATTCCAGGTCAGCCCCACCACGAGGTTCCTCCGCTAAGATGTTGTTCCGTGAGAAGCGCAGTTTTGCTATGACAAAGTACGTCTTTGTAACGGGTGGAGTGTCGAGTTCGCTCGGTAAGGGTCTCACCGCCTCCAGTCTCGGCCGACTCTTGAAATCTCGTGGCCTCAAGGTCACGATGTGCAAACTCGATCCGTATCTCAACGTCGATCCCGGCACGATGAACCCAGGCGAGCACGGTGAAGTGTTCGTCACCGACGATGGCGGCGAGACGGACCTGGACCTCGGGCACTACGAACGATTCATTGACGAGTCGCTTTCGAAGATCTCTAACACCACCACGGGCTCGATCTACTCGAACGTGATCGCCAAGGAGCGACGTGGCGACTACCTCGGCAAGACCGTCCAGGTGATACCTCACGTCACCGACGAGATCAAAGAGCGGATTCGTCGCCAGGGCACCCTGGGGGCCGACGTGGTGATCGTCGAGATCGGTGGCACCGTTGGTGACATCGAGATCGTCCCCTTTATCGAGTCGATCCGACAGTTCCGTCGCGACGCCGGACGTCACAACGTCTGTTACGTCCACCTCACCCTCGTGCCCTATCTGGCCCCGTCGGGTGAGCAGAAGACCAAGCCGACCCAACACTCGGTCACCGAACTACGTTCCCGCGGTATCCAGCCCGACGTGATCGTCTGTCGCAGCGACCAGCCCATCTCCGACGGTCTCAAACGAAAGATCTCCCTGCTCTGCGACGTGCCGGTGAGTGCGGTGATCTCCGCGGTCGACGAAGAGAGCATCTACGACATCCCGATCACCCTGCACCACGAGGGCCTCGACACGATTGTCTGCGACGCGTTGAACATCGACGTCGCCGAGCACCCCATCGACCTCGGGCCCTGGGAGAGCGTGGTGCGTCGCGTGCACAACACTTCGAGGAACCTCCGTATCGCCATCATTGGCAAGTACGTCACGATGCCCGACGCCTATTTGAGCGTGGTCGAATCGATTCGCCACGCCGGCTTCGCCATCGGCGCCAAGACCACGATCGAATGGCTCGAAGCCGAGCGCGTTCCCTCAGAGATCGACGCCGATCGACTCAGCCAGCTCGACGGCATCATCGTGCCTGGCGGTTTCGGGGAGCGGGGTATCGAGGGCATGATCGCGACTGCACGGATCGCTCGGGAGAACGACATTCCCTACCTCGGTATCTGCCTCGGCATNNCTGGCCGAACAGATGGACGTCACTGATCTAGGTGGCACGATGCGCCTCGGCGCCTGGCCGGCGATGCTCGATGAGGGATCGCAGGTCGCCGAGCTCTATGGGACGACCGTCGTCTCCGAGCG
>PLER01000069.1:8863-10693 GCA_003136495.1 Acidimicrobiaceae bacterium | reverse complement strand
GCCAAGACCTGGTGCACCTTCGCGGCGCGCGCCGAGGTGCTGGTCCTCCTCGCGCGCACCGACCCCGACCGTTCCCGCGCGCACCGGGGGCTGTCGCTCTTCCTCGTGGAGAAGCCCCGCGGCGAGAGTCACGGCTTCTTGTTCCACCAAGACGCCGCCGCCGAAGGACGAAGCGACGCCGACGGGCGTCTCGAGGGAAGGCCCATCGACACGATTGGCTATCGCGGGATGCACTCTTACGAGTTGAGCCTCGACAACTGGTTCGTACCGGAGATGGACTTGATCGGCGAAGAGTCCGGTCTCGGGCGGGGCTTCTACTTCCAGATGGCCGGCTTCGAGAACGGGCGCATCCAAACGGCCGCGCGAGCCGTCGGGGTGATGCAAGCGGCCTACGACGCGGCGCTCGAGTACACCAGGACGCGCGTGGTCTTTGGATATCCACTCGTCGACTACGAGTTAACGCGCGTGAAGCTCGCGACGATGGCCGCGATCATCCAGTGCGCGCGACAGTTCTCCTTAGAGGTGGCGCGCGAGATGGGCCGCGGGGGTGGCACCCTGGAGGCCTCCATGGCCAAGGCCTACGTCTGTCGGGCCGCGGAGTGGGTGACGCGTGAAGCGATGCAGCTCCACGGCGGGATGGGCTACGCCGAGGAGTACCCGGTCAGTCGATACTTCGTGGACGCGCGGGTGCTGTCGATCTTCGAAGGCGCCGACGAGACGCTCTGTCTCAAGGTCATCGCCCGACGCCTACTCGACGGTCTCAACGGGGACTAGCCGTTCCCTCGCCCGACGAGGCCGAGGTGACGATCGCGAGCGAACTACTGAGGCGTCCGTTTCATCCCCGCGCGCTCGCCGCGCGCGACGAAGGAGTTCGCAATCTTCGCCGAGGCTTCGTCAATCATCTCGTCGCCGAACATCACGGCCCCGGTGAGTTTCTCTTCGGTCGCGACCTTGTAGGCGTCGAGGATGTCGTAGGACTTGTCGAAGAGCTCTTGACTGGGCGAGTAGACCTCGTTTAACACTGTCGCCTGGTCGGGCGTGAGCGCCCACTTGCCGTCGAAGCCGTAACTCGCACTGATTGACGCCGCGAAACGCAACGCCGCTAAGTCGCGCACCTTGAGGAAGGGACCATCAATGACGTGGAGGCCGTTGGCCCGTCCCGCCATCAAGATCTTGGCGAAGACGTAGGAAAAGGGATTCGACGGCCCCTGATGGATGGTCTCATCGATGGTCGTTACCGGCATCCCAATGGACGCGGCGAAGTCCGCCGGACCGAAGACGATCGACTCCAACCTCGAAGAGGCCGCGCAGATTTCTTCCACGTTGATCAGGCCTTCTGCGGTCTCGATCTGGGCCTCGATGCCGATGTGCCCCGGGGGCAGTCCGGCGTTCGCCTCGACCTGGCTGAGCAACAGGTCCAACGCCACGACGTCCGACGCCCGACGGACCTTGGGCAACATCACCTCATCGAGTCGTTCGCCGGCGTTCCCCACGACCTCGATGACGTCGCCGTAGGTCCAGCGCGTGTCCCACGCGTTCACCCGAACACATAGAACCCGTTCGTCCCACTCGAGGGTCCTGATGGCGTTGACGACNNGGGGCCTTCGCGAGGAACCGGTCCGAGGAGCCCGGGGTTGAAAGACACGAACGACGTGGAAGGTTGCGGGAACGCTGTGACATGACGACGAGCATATTCCGAGGTGATATTGCCGCTGAATTTTCGCCGAACACTCCGTCGTCGTGCACGAGTAAATACATTCTGATGAGGTGGTTCACTCGTGATGGGGACCCCGGCTCGGCGTCGAGCGGACCTCAACAACTAGCCTGTTC
>PLER01000069.1:0-8833 GCA_003136495.1 Acidimicrobiaceae bacterium | reverse complement strand
GCCAAGGCCAAGGTGCTCTTGAACCAGATAAACCGCATCAACAACGAGGTCGGTCGCCTCGGTCAGAAGTACGACGAGGCACAGATCAAGTTGCACAAGTTGAACAACTTCATCGCGAACACCAAGGCCACCGTCGCCGCCATCCAGGGGAAGGTCAATAGCGGGAACGCCCAACTTCGCCAGGACGTCATCTTCGCCTACGTCACGAGCGGCGCGACTGAGGGGAACAATCCCCTCTTCTCGAAGAACGCCTCGCGGGAGGGCGCGACCAACGTCTACACCCAACTCGCCGAAGGCAACATCAACTCGACGATCGCCAGCTTGAAGAGTTACCGCATCGAACTGACCCANNCACACCTCCCTCGTCCTGCAGGCGTCCCTTAAGAACACTCTCGCTCAGGTGAAGGGCCAGATCGGTGCCTACGTCGCCCAGGACGAAGCGGCCGCGAACGCAGCGTCGTCGAGCGACCTCAACAGCGCCGCACCCATCGCCGGGTTTCCGGCGCCACCACCCGACTCCGTCGCCAATATTGCCATTCGCGCCGCCGAGAGTTACTTGGGCGTGCCCTACGTCTGGGGCGGGGCCAGCCGCGGGGGGGTTGACTGCTCGGGACTGGTGATGCTCGCCTACGAGGCCGCCGGGGTCGACCTGCCGCACTACTCGGGTGCTCAGTTCGATGACACTGAGCGCGTGCCGCTCTACGACATCCAACCGGGCGACCTACTCTTTTACGGCTATAACGGCGATGAGCACGTCGCGATGTACGTCGGACACGGCGAGATGATCGAAGCGCCCGAGACGGGTGAAGTCGTCCACATCACGCCGGTGCGCCTCGGCTACGGCTTCGCGGGCCTCGGCCGCGTGCGGGGCTAGGGGTGCGGGGCGTCCCGACCTCCTTTCACCTCGGTCCCCTCGTCTTTCACACCTACGGCTTCGGCCTGGCGATTGCGGCCTACGTCGCGTTCCTCTACGCCCGTCGNNGGTCTGGTCGGCGCACGGCTCGCGAATATCGCGACCAACTGGGGCTACTACCGTGGTCACCCGGGGCGCTGGATCGCCGTCTGGCAGGGTGGACTCGCGAGCTTCGGGGGGATCGCCTTGGCGCTCGTGGTCGGCGTGGTCCTGCAGCGACGTTGGTGGCCACAGAGCAAACTCGCGAACTTCACCGACGCACTGATACCGGCGCTGATCGCGGGCTGGGCGATCGGACGGTTCCTAGGTCCCCAGTTCATGGTCGACGGCGGCGGTCACCTGACACACCAGTGGTTCGGCCTCAGTTACGCCGGTCAGGTCGGCAAACGTGTTCCGGTGCCGCTCATCCAGGGTCTCGAGGACACCTTGTTGTGGCTGGCGCTCATCGCGATTGAGCGCACGCGCGTGAAGAACCTGGTGGGGATGATCAGCGCGATCGGAATGATCGTGTGGGGACTCGCGCGCGCCATTGACGAACGCCTCTTACTCGGTCAGGAGTCNNCGCACCGACTCGAATGAACTATCCGTCAATGGTGCGCCCGCCGCAGGGCGGTCCCTAAAAGAGTGAGTTCCACTCCGCGGTCGTGAGTTGACCGAGGGGTTGGCGGAGGTCCGCGCTGGTAACGGGCACCGCGATGCGCGCGTCGTCGATGAAGGACACGTGATCGAGCCCCACTCGTCGCCAGGCGGTAAAGACGCGGCGCGAGGGTGACTGGTTGGAGTAGATCGGGCGCACCAACAACGCCTCGCTCGAAGCGGCCACCACCAGTGCGGGACGTTCCTTTGACTTGACGTCGGGCTGGGTGGGGTCTTGGGCATCGAAGGGCACATCGACCAACAGAATCGTCCCCGCGAGCGGATGGTCGGCGTCGAATCGGGACGTCTCAAGGGGTGTGAAGAGAGCTCGGCGACGGGGTTCGGGCGCGGGCGCCAGTTCTCCCGTCGTGGTCGATTGCGCCGAAGGGTGTGACGGCGTGACGCCTTTTTGCTTGCTCGGGCGCGGCGGACGTGTCGGGGCACCTGGCTTCTTGCGGCGCCGCTGCTCTTCACGTCTCGCCCGTCGTTGTTCGCGAATCTCGGGACTCACTTCGCGCGCACTCACCAACGCACCCGAGGTCGTGATCTCCGGGAGCGCGGGCAACGCGAACTCCTTGCGCTCTTCGAAGAGTCGACGGCAGTGCGGTGCGGCGGGGAACGACTCGCCCACCGCATACGCGAGGACCGCGACCGCGTCATCGATGGTGAGGTCCTTGGCGAGCAGTTCGTCGATCGCCGTGGCGAGTTCTTCGTAACTGGGGCTCTCGGCGTGCTCGCCGAGTTGCTCGATCACCCGTTCGAGGGGCGCCGCGGCGAGCAGCTCGAGTAGCGCCTTGACAGCCGCCACTGGGGCCGCCGAGGCAAAGGACGCGACATCGCGCTTTTGTTGAAGCTGTCGAAGTGGCACGCCGATGACCGCACTCACTTTCGAGTGAGCCCGCAAATCCAATGTGTCAACAGCACTGAGCGTCGTACGGGGGTCGATCTTGAGGATGGCTGCGCGCGCCACGGTGTTCGCACTCGACGAAGAGTCGGTCACGGTTGATTACTTCTGCTGGTTCTGATTGAAGGAGGCCCGCCACGCGACGAACTCTCGAGGATTTCGGAGCAAGGCAAGAAAGTGCACCGGTCCATTATGGCAGCGCGCCCCGCCCTCGCTTGAAGCGCCGCCAACACCAACGGGCCCCGTCACGAGGCAAACTCCCGCCAGAAAATGGTGTCGGTAGGCACATCCGCTCGACCTCAGCCGCCGCTCGAGGCCTCGACGTCAATAGGGTCTCTCCAAGCCGTCGAACATCGGAAAGCGTTCGACGTTGCAGGTAAGCAATTGGCATTCCGTGATCATCGCCGTTGCGGCGATGGCGAGATCCGCACTGTCGATTGCTCGATGGCTTGGCAGCCAGGTACGACCCAAGACGCCAGCGCGCTCAACTATCACGGTATCGATTGGACGCAACACCGGACATTCGATAACCATGTGGGCAACGAAAATCGCCGTGTCGGTGCTATTGTCCGCTTTTGGTGGGCAAAGGCGCACGACGCCATTACCGGGACCGCCGGCGGGACTACAGGTTTCGGCGCGTGACGTTCAAAGCACAGTGGACAACGCTTCTCAGCATCGCGGTGATCGCTTCGCTAGGCCTCGTTACCTCGCCGTCTGAGGCCGTAGGCTCAGCGAGCTGGCTACCCACTTGGGCCCAGGGAGCACCTGAACCGTCCAACGAACAGGTCGCCCTCGAACAACTCATTCGGGACTTCCTCAACAACGATTACACCCGTGCGGTGGACAACGGTTGCGCCGATGCGCTCGACGACTACAGCCTCGCACTGTCTCAAGAGGACGCTGTAGATCGCGCCTACGACGGCATTCTCAGTGCTGCCGCTGCGCTCGGCAATGCTTCGGCAATTCAGGCCGGTGAGGTCGCCACGCGCGCCGGCGTCATGATCGTTCAACTTGCCACGTTCGCCGCGACACTCCCCGCGAAAGCGGCGGTGATCGCCTTGGCCGAGAAATCGCCTGAGGCCCTCGCTAGCCTCCAAGCTTCGGAGACCCTCAAACAACTGACCAACTTCTTGGTTGCGATTACATCAGAGATCGGGCGAATCCTGCAAGTAGTGGCCCAAGGATCGTTGAGTAGTAGTAACGACGACGTAAGAGATCTCACTTTGAGTCTCGCCGCTCAATTGCAAGGCGTCATCAGTATTGGCAGTGAGGCATCTAAGTGGCAGTCGGCCGTCAGCGGCCCCACGGCCAGTGGAATCTTGGGACTCGCCAGTCTGGCCCAACAGGTGCACGAGGCAGTCGATGCCTACGAGGATGGTGCGAAGAATGTCAGCCTGCAAGACGAGACTCTCACCACCGCCGAGGGGTTGTATGCGTTGGCACTGGCCAAGCTGGAGATAACGGTTAACAAGTTGACGACCGATGCCGCAGCCTGCAAGGCTCCGAAGAAACAGACACCCTGTAAAGCGGGCTCGCACCCTACTCCGGGACTAGGGAGTATAAGGCGGTGCTGCGGGAACACCCCTTACAGTAGTGAGCGATGTTAGGTAAGACGGATCGAGCCTGCACCGGCACTCGCTCGAGTGGGAAAGAACACTTCCTGGAACAACTACTTGAGTAGGTGTTTAGCAACGACGATGCGCTGCACCTGGTTGGTCCCTTCGTAAATCTGCGTAATTTTCGCGTCACGCATGAAGCGCTCCACCGGAAACTCCTTGGTGAATCCATAGCCACCGAGCAACTGCACCGCGTCGGTCGCCACGCTCATGGCCGTGTCCGACGCGAACGCCTTGGCCGCCGCGCCGAGGTAGCTCAGCGAGCCGTCGGGGTCGCCCGCGTCGATCGTCGAACAGGCCCGGTACACCAGGGCCCGCGCCGCTTCGGTGCGGATCGCCATGTCGGCCAACATGAAGCGAAGTCCTTGTAGATCACTGATGGGCGCACCGAAGGCCTTGCGACCCTTCATGTACGTGCCCGCGTAGTCGATGGCGCCTTGGGCGATGCCGACCGCCTGGGCGCCGATGGTGGGCCGCGAACGGTCCAACGTGTGCATCGCGATCTTGAATCCCTCGCCCTCTTCGCCAATCCGGTGCGTCGCCGGGACCCGCACGTCGTGAAAGACCACTTCACCGGTCGGTGACGCACGCAGCCCCATCTTGTCCTCGTGCTTGGGGAACTCGACGCCCCACTCTTTCTCCACTAAGAAGCAACTAATCCCGCGTCCACCGGCACCGGGATCGGTCTTGGCGAAGACCGTGTAGGTGTCAGAGACCCCCGAGTTGGTGATCCAGTACTTCGAGCCGTTGAGCACGTAGTCATCACCGTCACGTTCAGCGCGACAGCGAAGTGACGCGACGTCCGATCCGGCGTCGGCCTCCGACAAGCAGTAGCTCGCTTGGATCTCGCCGGTGGCGATGCGCGGGAGGTACGTCCGCTTGATCTCCTCGGAGGCGAAGTTCATGATCGGCAACATCCCCAACTTCGAGATCAGTATCGTCACCGAAGTCGACGCGCAACCCCTCGCGAGCTCTTCGGCCATGATCGCCTGGGTGACCATGTCCGCCCCCGCCCCGCCGTAGGCCTCGGGCACCCCGAGCGAGGGCAGCTCCATCTCCACGCACGCGTCAAAACTCTCCTGGGGAAAGACCTGCTCGCGGTCGTATCGCGCCGCGTGAGGGGCGACGCGCTGGTCGACGAAGTCGTGCATCACGTCACGAAAACTTCGTTGCTCGTCCGTGAGGTCAAAGCTCATGGTGGTCCTTTAAGGGGTTCTAGTGCTGCGACGCGGCGTCGTTGCCGCCCGCGGTTAACTCATCGGGCGACACGGCGTCGGCGAACCGACGTTGGGCGACGTAACTGTGCGAGAGTCCGGCGAAGACCCTGGTCGTGGCCCGCGACACCGGCGACGTCGTGCGCAAGGTGAACAGGTCCATCGCCACGTGCACGTCGCCGAGCGTGGGTTGGCGACCAACGAGACTGGCCCGCTTGGCCGCGATCACGCCTACGCCGACGATGACGTCGTGCAGGTCGTGGGGGTGGTCGAAGGTGAGTTTCGCGCACTCGCGTTCGGCAATGGTGAGGGCGTAGCCCTCGCCCGGCGCGGGGGTCCCGTAGCCTGGACCGTCCACGCGGTGGGCGCTACGCTCCAAGCCCGGCTTGGGCCGACGGCCGATCTCGGGCGTCGGGGTGGTCATAATCGGCCGGACTTCACCGGCGATGGGAACGGGGGAAAACGATGGTTGGGCCACGGGTCGAGGTTACCTGTTCCTCGCTCGCTAGATTCTCGTCAGCCAGTCCTCGTACTGCGGCCGCTCACCGCGAATCGCCTGGTGGTACGTCGTCATGATCTCGCTCGTGATCGGACCGGGCTTGCCGTCGCCGATCACCCGATCGTCCACCGACTCGAGCGGCACGACCTCGGCGGCCGTGCCGGTTAAGAAGGCCTCGTCGGCGACGTAGAGGTCGTCGCGGCGCAGCACCTCAAAGCTCACCTCGTGACCGAGGTCGTTGGCGATCTTGACGATGCTCGACTGGGTGATGCCGCGCAGGGCCCCGGCGTCCGAGGGCGGCGGAGAGACCAGGTGACCGTCGCGCACGATGAAGAGGTTCTCGCCCGTGCACTCACTCACCTTGCCGTCAGGTCCGAGCATGATCGCCTCGTCGTACCCGGCGCGGATCGCCTCGGCTTTGGCGAGACTCGCGTTCACGTAGCCGCCGATGGTCTTTGATGCGGTGGGCATGGCCCCCGGCGCGTGACGGGCCCAGGAGGAGATCTTCATCCGCACGCCACTGGTCGCGTGGTCGCCCAAGTACGCGCCCCAGGGCCACGCCGCGATCGCGGTGTTGACCGGCGCACCGATGGGGTTGACGCCCATCTCGCCGTATCCCAGGTACACGATCGGACGGAGGTAGCAGCCCTCGGGCAGGTCGTTCACCCGCACCACCTCCTTCGCCGCCTCGCAGAGATCGTCCAACGTGTAGGGCACGTCGATCATCAAGATCTTGCAACTACGCAGCAGGCGCTCCATGTGCTCGCGGAGGCGAAAAATCGCCACGCCGTTGGGCGTCTTGTAGGCGCGGATGCCCTCAAAGGCCCCCATGCCGTAGTGCAGCGTGAAACTGAGCACGTGCACCTTCGCGTCATCCCAATCGACGAGGGTCCCGTCCATCCAGATCTTCTTGGTCGGGGTGATGGGCATCTACAACCTCTCTTGTAAGCGTTTCACGACGCCGTTCGTGCCGAGGGCGGCCACGTCGTCATCAAAGTCTGCCACCGCGGCCGCGATGCGCCGGGCCGCGTCGAGCTCCCCTAGGTGTTCGAGCATCAGAGCAGCGGAGGAGACCGCGGCCAAGGGGTTCGCCCTACCGGTGCCCGCGATATCGTGGGCCGCGCCGTGAACNNACCGCGCCCGCCAGGTCCGAGAGGATGTCGCCGAAGAGGTTGTCGGTGACGATAATGCCGTAGCGCTTCGGGGCTTCGACGAGGTAGATGCAGGCGGCGTCCACGTGCTGATAGTCGACCTCGACCTCGGAGAACTCCGCCGCGACCTCGGCGACCACCCGGCGCCAGAGGTCCCCGGCGAAGGTCAACACGTTGGTCTTGTGCACGAGGGTGACCTTCTTTCGCGCTAACTCGTCGGCGCGCGCGAAGGCGTAGCGCACGCACCGCTCGACCCCGAAGCGGGTGTTCACCGAGCCCTGCGTGGCGACCTCGTGCTCGGTGCCTAAGCGCAGCACGCCACCTTCACCGGCGTACGGCCCCTCGGTGTTCTCACGCACGATGGCGAACTCACTCCCCGCGCCGATCGAACCCGCCACCCCGCGGAAGGGTCGGAAGTTGATATAGAGGTCGAGACCAAAGCGCATGCGTAGTAACAGGCCCCGCTCCAAGACGCCGCCCGCGATGCGCGTGTCGCCAATCGCCGGTCCAATGGCGCCCAGGAGGATTGCGTCGAAACCTCGCAATTCCTCGAGCGTGACGTCGTCCAACACGAAGCCGTCGCGCAGGTAGCGCGCTGCACCGAGGTCGAAGGAGGTGGTCGCTAGGTCGACCCCCGCGCTCGCGACAACCTCGAGGGCCGCCTCGGTGACCTCGGGGCCGATGCCGTCGCCACCGATGACGGCCACGCGATGGCTCCGCCGCTCACTCATCGATTGCTCTCCCTCTTTCTCCTATTTTGCTCGTTCGAAGGCAACTGGGGCAAACCCAGAGGGGTCGCGAATGCCCCCAACAGTAGAATCGGTACCTCACTAACCAGGGGTGCGGCATGGCCGACGAGATTCACCGGATTACCAAAGAGACGCTCGCGAAGCTCGAGGCCGAGTACCTCGAGCTCACGACGGTNNCGGATCCGCCAGATCGACCACGTGATACGCAACCACGAACTCGTCCAGCGCGACGAGCACGCGGGCACGGTGCAGCACGCCTCCATCGTCAAGGTCGTCTACGAGGGCGACGACGAGAGCGACTTCCAGGAGTTCTTCATCGGATCGATCGAGGAGAAGCCCGAGGGCGTCCTCGTCGCCTCGCCGACCTCGCCGCTCGGTTCGGCGCTGCTCGGTCGCAGCGTCGGCGACAGCGTCGAGTACGAAGCGCCTTCGGGAGTGTTGAAGGTCAAGATCATCGGGCAGCGCTGAGCCGTGGCCGGTAAGACCCTCTACGAGAAGATCTGGGAGGACCACGTCGTCACGGCGCCGAATGAGGAGCCGACCCTGCTCTACATCGACCTGCACCTGGTGCACGAGGTCACGAGTCCCCAGGCCTTCGACGGACTTCGCCTCAACGGCCGACGGGTACGCCGTCCCGACTTAACCCTCGCGACCGCCGACCACAACGTCCCCACCGACCCGCTCTCGGTGCCGGTCATGGACCCGATCTCGAAACGACAACTCGAGGTGCTCGATGAGAACTGCGCGGAGTTCGGCATCACCGTCTTCCCGCGCGGCCACGAGAACCAGGGCATCGTCCACATCATCGGACCCGAACTCGGCGTCACCCAGCCCGGGATGACCATCGTCTGCGGCGACTCGCACACCTCCACCCACGGCGCCTTCGGCGCGCTGGCCTTCGGGATCGGCACCAGCGAAGTCGAACACGTCCTCGCCACTCAGACCCTCCCACAGCAGCGCGCCAAGACGATGTCGGTCACCGTCGAAGGGACACCCCCCGCGGGCGTCAGCGCCAAGGACATCGTGCTAGGGATCGTCGGACGCTTAGGTACCGGCGGCGGCGCGGGGTACGTGATCGAATATCGCGGCGAGGCGATCGAGCGACTCTCGATGGAGGGTCGCATGACGGTGTGCAACATGAGCATCGAAGC
>PLER01000140.1 GCA_003136495.1 Acidimicrobiaceae bacterium | reverse complement strand
ACATCGGGGGGGAGATCGGAGCGCTGTTGCTCCGAACTCCCCCCGCGATGAACGGGGTCGAGATCGACCTCATTCCTGAAGACGAGCACCTGCACCACACCCACAGCGCCGTGCGCGAGCGTCGGCTTCTCGGTGGCGTCGCCTACGCCGCCGTCTACCCGAGTCTCCACGAGGGTCGCTACACCGTTGCCGGCTCTGGGCAGAGCGTGACGATCGTTGGTGGTCAGGTGACCGAAACCGAGTACCTCGACTGGTAGTTCACCCCCGATGAGCCTCTTCCCCTAAGGGCTCATCACCGGCCCGGTCGACCGCGTCGAAACACCCCGACGCGGTCGACCGGGACGTCATTGGTGCCCTCGTTCTCCTTGGGCGGTCGTTGGCGATCGGGCCAGCTGCTCATCGACCCCGTTGCGGTGACCGAGAATGGACGGATGAGCACCAAGAGTGAACTCCGCTTCTCCACCGATCGATCGTTGGCGGTGTCGGCGATGGAGTTAGTGGACGCCGGCGAAGGCTGGTGCAACGTGGTACCGGTAACCGTGGAGGACATTCCCGATCTGAAGATCAACGTCTCGGGTCTGTGGCTCAATCGGGGAGCGCCCGTCGCGTCGCTCGTCACCCAGCCACCTCGACGCGGCCACGCGCAACCTTCCACGTTGGGCGTCCTCCACTCCCAGGGCCGACTTCGCGCAGATCGCATTCGCTCGCTGCTGCGCGGCGAGACGTTCCGTGTTCTACAAGATCACAATCAGCGAGGACTTCTCCTCGAAGTGCCCGTCGCCACGCCGTTAGCGAAGGTCCTCGACCTCATGGCTTCGATGACGTCGACACTCTGTGAATTCGACGTCACCGGCGAGTGGCGACTGGACACGTACTTTCGCTCGTAGCTCGCTACTCAAGGAGCGTTACGGGTGTGCCACGTTGCTGGCTCGAGGAACGGATCGCCGCGGTGGGCACGACCAGCGCGTCTCCCAAGAAGAAGCGGGACGCGTCGCGCCAACGTCGCGCCTGATGAGTTCTCTCCCCGGTAACAAGTTCGTGACAATTCATCGTGTACAGGTTGAATTGAAAGGGATTTCTAAGATTGCGACGATACATTGCCTAGATGACGCCAACGCCGACGTACACAGAGCGTCTGGCGACCGCCCGGTTGCTGCACCGATTCAACTTTGGTCCGACGCCGGGTGAGTTCGCGGCGCTCCTAAAAGGCGGCCTGGCGGCCACGCGCAAGAGAGTGCTCGAGCACGGTCTGCCCGACCCCGGCCTCGATTCCGTGGTGGCGCCCAACCTGCCGGACCTCGGGCCGTACCCTCAGGGGAACACCCCCGCAGCGACGGCCTTCTACCAAGCGATGAACACCGGCAACCAGGAGTTGGTGGTCTGGTGGCTCGATCGAATGGTCGTCTCGCACTACCCACTCGCTGAACGCATGACCTGGTTCTGGCACGGACACTGGGCGACGTCGGTCTCCAAGGTCGGCTATCCACTTCCGATGCAGAAGCAGAACGAGACGCTGCGTCACTACGCGCTCGGGAACTTCCGCGACATGGCTCGGGTGATGGTCGTCGATGGAGCGCTGAACTTCTGGCTCGACAACGAGGAGAACTACATCTCCTCGCCCAATGAGAACCTCGCTCGCGAGCTCATGGAGCTGATGACGCTCGGTGTGAATAAGTTCACCCAAGACGACGTCACCGCGGCGGCGTTGGCGTTAACCGGGTACTCGACCGTGCAGTCCAACGGCAACGTCACCTTCAACGAAGAGCAGCACTACTCCAAGCCCCTCACCGTTCTCGGCACGAGGGGACCATTGAACGCCGAGAGTCTGGCCTGGCTCATTACCTCGAAGGCCGAGAACGCGAAGTACATCACCGACCGTCTCTGGTTTCGCTTCGTCTCGGGAACGAGCTCGCCGCCGTCGTCACTCGAGGAGAGTTTCGCCGGTCGCGACATCGACGAGCTCGTCAGCGCCCTAGTGAACTCACCCGCCTGGAGCGATCCCGCCAACTCTCTCGTGAAGTCCCCGGTCGAATGGTTCGTCGGCGCCTGTAAGGCGCTCAAGGTGCGCCCCTCCTCGTTGAACACCGGCGACCTGCTCTGGGGTCTGTCGCAGATGGGTCAGGTCCCCTTCAATCCGCCCAACGTGGGCGGCTGGCCCTACGGTCAGGCGTGGTTGAGCGGGGCCGCGTTTCAGTACCGATTCGAAGTGTCCCAACTGATCGTCACGGCGGGGGACCTCTCGCCCCTCAACGTGTCGCCGTCGAAGATGGTCGAGGCGAGTGCCGACTGGCTCGGCGTGCCCGAGTGGTCCAGGCGTACCGCCAGCACGCTCGCGGCGGCGACCAAGACTCCCTCCGAGTTCGCCACCCTCGCGCTGTTGGCGCCCGAGTACGCGGTGAGCGCATGATTAACTGCGAATTCGACCGCCGACGTTTCTTGCAGTGGACGGGGGCCGGTCTCTTCGCGACCGCCTCGGCCCAACTCTCACTCGAGTCCATCGCCGGGGCCGCGACGACCACGCCGCTCCCCGCGAGCACGCCGATTCTGGTCATCGTGACGCTCTACGGGGGCAACGACGGCCTCAACACGGTCGTTCCCTTCACCGATCCGACGTATCAGAGTGCCCGAGCGAACATCGCGCTCTCCGCCTCCCAGGTCCTCCCGTTCACGGACTCCCTGGCCTTTAACTCCGTGATGCCCGAGATGAGCGCGCTCTACGCCGCGAACAAGGTGGCGATCGTCCAAGGGGTGAGCTATCCCAACCCGAACCTCTCGCACTTCACCTCGATGGCGATCTGGCAGTCCGCGTCGATGACCGCCGAGGTCTCTTCAGGCTGGATCGGTCGGTGGCTCGACATCCAACCACACAGCCCCTTTAACGCCATTGGTATCGGCTCGACGCTGCCCCCGTTGCTGGTCGGTGACAAGAGTGTCGCGTCCATGGTGGACCTCGGTGGGATCCAACTCCCCTGGGGACCGGCGGCGTCGCTCATCCCGCGTCTCGGTCGCTCGTCATCCTCGGACGTGCCGCTCGAAGGGGCCGCCGCGACGTCGATCTCGGACCTCTTCTCGACCGCACAGTTACTGAGCCCCCTCGTCACCAAGTCGCCGACCGGATCGTTCATCAGCGAGCAGCTCTCGCTGGTCTCAACACTGATCAACGCCAACGTGCCCACGAGGGTGTGGGAAGTGAACCTGAGCTCCTTCGACACCCACGTGGGGGAGAAGGCCGATCAGAACGCGCTCCTCGCCGAAGTCGACGCGGCCCTCGGCGCGTTCATGACGAGCATCAGCGCGGGTGGTCGCTCCAACGACGTGACCGTGATGGTGTATTCCGAGTTCGGGCGTCGCGTGATGTCGAACGCCGGTCTCGGCACCGACCACGGCACGGCGGCCCCGGTGTTTCTCATCGGCAACACCGTCAAGGGCGGTCTCTACGGTGAACAGCCCTCACTGAGCGCCCTCGACGCCAACGGGAACCTGGTAGCGACGACGGACTTCCGCGACGTGTACGGCGGTCTGTTACACGATGTCCTGGGCACCCCGGTGGGCGACGTGATCCCCTCTTGGAGTACCGCGCTCTCCGTGCACTGAGGCGCGAGGTGTGGGCTGGACCTGTACCACGCGAAGAATCGCTGACGGTGAACTCCCGCGGGGCGACGCGCCCACGCGTGACGCGAGGTCGACTACGGGATTCGGGCGATTGCTTTGGTTAACAGGGCGTCAAAGGACCGGGCGTTCAATGGATCCAACGAGATCTCCGCGAGTGCGAACACGTCGTGTCCCTTGCGCGCGTAGGCGATGACCCCGCTGACGCTGGCGTTGCCCACCACCGCGGAGAGCGTGTACCCCTTCACCGGAACGGCGAACTTGCCGAGATTCACCGGGTGGAAGTGTTGAAAGGTCACGTGCCCGTCCAGCGTGGAGGCGGTCTTGGGGCACTTGGTCATGTGCGCGAGCAGGGCCGTGAACGCCTTCGTCGGATCGCTGGAGGTGTCGATGCGCTCGAGCAGCAGGGTCTGTGAGGACTTCTGGACGAACACCTCGCGGATGGCCGAGTGAGACTTCGACTTTGCGAACGTCGACTCCGGGCAACTCGCCGTCTGCGCGGCGCCGATGTAGTACTTCGTCCAGTGCGGAACTTGCCGTGGCGTGAGTAAGTCGTGGTGCAGGGACGCTGCCCCCACCGCACTGGTGGCCGAGAGAATGATGACGAGAAACGTCGTAACTGCAGCTATTCGCTTCATGAATAGTGACGCTAACGAGGTCATCACGACGCATCATTGAAGTTCTCACTGCACGAGCACAACTACCACGCGCTCCGTCGCTGCGCGCTTCATGAGGGCTGGATCGGCGACGCGCCGTCAGCCGGCCTACCCCACCACGAAGTCGTTGGGAAAGAGGTGATACCCGCCCGCACCGTGCCCTTCGGTGGGGCGGGTATCACCTAAGGAGTCGGCAGGGTCCCTACCGTCTGGTTAGTACGACTGTTCGGCCACGGTGATGGTCGCGGGGGAGGCGGTCGCGCTACCGATCGCGTAGATGACGTAGGTCTTACCGGCCGCAAAGTGCAGGGTCGCCGGACCGATGACGGGCTTGGTCTTCGTACCGGTGACGTAGACGCTGATCGGGTAGGTACCCGCGGGCACGTTCGCCGTCGCGGACTTGCCATTCACGAGGTCGGTAATGAGCGCCGGCGAGGAGGTCGCACCCGCGTAGACGTCGACCCCCGGGGCCTCGGCGAGGTGACGCACGATGACGCGAGCGTCACCCTTGGGCGGGGCGGCGGTGGGGTTGGCCAGCACCGACAGTTTCGGCGTGCCGGTAGCCGTCAGATTGGCCGCGATCGACGCGTTCTCGCCGGCGGTGACCTTTACCGTGGTCGCGAGGATCGCCTTGGACGTGGCGGACGAGCCGAAAGCTCGCACCGCGATCGCGTAGCGGCCGGGGGCCAGGCTGACTGGGCCGACGACGTTGCCGAACTTGAAGTCTTTGATGAGCACCTTGCCGTCGGCGTAGACCGTGACGGGAGTATTGGGAATGCCGTGGACGACGGTGACCTTCGCCGAAGCCCCCATCGCCGCCTGTGCGGAAACGGTCGTGGCGAGCACTCCCGCACCCGACGTCGCTGCAGCCAGCGCCAGAACCGTGATGCCGTGACGTACGTGCATATTCAACATCCTTTGATTAGTGGAAACCAGTCACTTACTGGGGTCACCTACTTCTCCGCAGAACGGACCGCGCCGGTTGCAGAGAACTCCGCCAGTGCTTTCTCGCTCAACTCTCGAAAGATTGTGCATCCGTTCGGCCGAAAACTACGGATAGTACGTGTGGAACAGATCGAGTTGACCAGCGCCACGGCGCCGGTCGACGAACTCGCCGCGCGCCTGCGAGCGGGCGACGAGCGAGCCCTCGAGGAGTGCTATCGACGCCACGGTCCTCTGGTTCGTAGCTACGTCGGACGATTCGTGCCGCGTGACGACTGTGAGGACATTGTTCAACAGACGTTCTTCGAGTTGTGGCGGTCGCGATCTCGCCTCGATCCGGCGCGCAGCGTCGTCGCGTTCACCTTGGGCATCGCACGCAATCGGGCCATTGACCAACTCCGACGACGAAAGAATGTGGTGGTGGACGTGAGTCAACTGCGCGACCTCGTGGGGGAGGACGGCGAGGTGTTCGTCGAACGGCTCGCCTGGGCCGCTGACGTGCGCCGCGGCCTGGACTCGCTGGTCAACGAGCAGCGAGAGGCCCTGGAACTGGCCTACTTCGAGGACTTGACGCAGCGAGAGATCGCCGATCGTCTCGGCATCCCGATCGGTACCGTCAAGGCCCGAATGTCCCGCGGGATGCACCATTTGGCCGAACGAATCGAGAAAGGTGAGTTGCGATGACGGAGCACTGCAGCGAAGAACTCTTTGATCTCCTTTCGGGCGAGCTCGACCGCGAGGCGACCGTACGAGTCGTCGCGCACCTTCGCGAATGCGGGAAGTGTACCGATGAGCTCGTTTCGGTGGCCGTCACGCACGGCTCGTTGCGCGCCGCGCGACGCGCGCGAGAGGAGTTATCCCCCCGCCCCGACATCTCGATGGAACCGCTCTCTGTCGCGCAACCCCCGCTAGGAATCTCGCCTCATCGGAGGTTCCGTCGGCTCTACCTCGCTACCGCCGCGGCCCTGATCGTGCTCGCCGGCGCGGGCTCCGCGCTCTTCCTCGGGCGCCCGTCACCGCCGCCGGTGTACGCGCTCGCCACGCTGCACCACCTGGACGCACCCACCGATGCGGCGGGTCGCGTCACCGTACGCTCGACGAGTCGGGTGAAGCAGATGGACGTCGTCACCTCGGGCCTGCCGCCCGCACCGGCCAACCACTACTACGAGGTCTGGTTGCTCCAACCTCAGACCAACAAGATGTTGCCCGTGGGCTTATTGTCACCTTCGGGTGAGGGCACCTATTCGGTGGCCGGCGCGATCATGGCGCAGTACTCGGCCGTCGACATCAGTCTGCAGTCCAATGACGGGAATCCGGTCCACTCCACGGACAGCGTCTTGCGAGGCACGGTCGTCCCCACCTTCTCGTGACGACACCGGGGGCCCTTGTCTTAACCTGGTCCTGTCGCGACTGGCTAACGGCGCACCCGATGAGGGGCAGTTGACGTCGCGGCGAGAACGAGGAGATGACGTGGTGCGAAAAGTTGTCGCCTACGAGTTGCTGTCGATCGACGGCATCGCGGAGCGTCCGGATGAGTTCATCACCGTATTTGACGAGGCGATGGAGGAGAACCTCGCTCGCGTCATCGCCACCCAGGACTCCGTGCTCCTCGGGCGCCGGATGTATGACGAGTGGGCAGAGTTCTGGCCAACGAGCGACATAGAGCCGTTCGCCAGCTTCATTAACGGTGTCGAGAAATATGTGGCGACCTCGAGCGCACTGAAGATGACGTGGGCGAATTCGACGGTCCTCGACGGGTCGCTGGTCGAGGAAGTGACTGAGCTGAAGCATCGCTCGGGTGGCGATATTGGCGTGCACGGCAGCATCGAATTGACCCAAGCGCTGATTGAAGCGGGCCTCGTTGACGAACTACGCCTGGTGATCGCCCCGGCACTCCAGCTGCACGGCCGACGACTCTTTGGTGCGGGACGCCCAACGAGACTGACACTGACGAGTAGTGTCGTCTCGCCGTCGGGTTATCTGCTGCTTGACTACCGTGTGGACGTCTAGGTCGCGATGTCCGAACTGGAATCCTCGTCAACCGTCGAAGGCACGAGCGCGGTGGCGCGACGGTGACGTTTCGCGCGACGTGGTTCCGGCTCGCGGCGCTGGTGATCCTTCTCCTCACGGTCTCGTCGGTTCCGAGCGGAGCGACCTCAAAGAAGATCCCCGTCACGTCGCCCTGCGGCGTCGCCGGCGCGGCGCAGTACCACCACGTGGTGTGGATCATGTTGGAGAACGTGGGCTACTCCGTCGTTGGCTCACCCAGCGCGCGGTACTTCAACCAGCTCGCCGACGAGTGCGGACTCGCGACCAACTATCTCGCGGTCTCGCAACCGAGTTTGCCGAACTACATCGCCCTCACGTCAGGTTCCACCCAGGGCATCAGCGACGACGCGGAACCAGCGTCCCATTCCCTCGGGTCCCCGAGCATCTTTTCTCAGCTGGGAACGAACTGGCGTGGACTGATTGAATCCATGCCGACGACGTGCGATCACGTCACCAGTGGCCAGTACGCCGCGCGGCACAACCCCGCCGTCTACTACACGACGATCGCGGCGTCGTGTCGGCGCAACGACCTTCCGATGAGCCTTCCGTTGAACCTCAACGCCGCATTCACGATGATCGTGCCAAATATCTGTGACGACATGCATAGTTGCCCGGTAGCGGTCGGCGACGCGTGGCTGCGACGAATCGTCCCCTCGATACTGAAGAGCCCGCAGTATCAGTCGCGCTCGCTGGTGTTGTTCATTACCTTCGACGAAAACGACTCCATGGCGTCGAATCAGGTTCCCACGCTCGTCGTGGCGCCGTCCACTCCCACACGGGATTGGGTTGGCATCCGCTTGAGTCACTACTCACTCTTGAGAACGACGGAGACCTTGTTGCACCTTGGGCTACTCGGCCAAGCGAAGACGGCTCGATCGATGGTCGCCCCGTTCCATCTTTAGCGACGCCCTCGAAGATGGGACCGCTTCTCGTCGGGCCGCCACCCACGAGCGCGGTATCGAAACTCGACCGCCCTCGCGGAGTGCGTCGCTCTTGGGTCGTTGCTACAGGACCCGGCTGCTCGGCAGACCAAGATCCCTTCGGACGTAGAACGCGTGCCACGCGACCGTTTTCGAGTCGGCGTCCCACGTCAACTTAAAGGCGCCGTTGCCGAGTGACGAGTTGTCACTGATGGAGTCGAGGTCCTCGTCAAGGGAAGAGATGTCCTCTCGGACGATGAAGACCACGCCACCTTCGACCATCGGCGGCCACGTCTGGCTCAGCATCTTCTTTTGGAGTGTCCCTAGCGCCGTCAGCACCGACGCCGCCTCTCGTTCGCCCTCCGCGTCCGGTGTGGCGTTGGTCCAGGCGTTGACCTCAGTGGTGAACGACGTCAGCGCGGCATTCGCTGGTGCGACGTCATTCACGTACTGCGCGCTCGCCGCCCTCGTAGTGATTGCACCAGCAATTGAGGACGGCGCAAAGAGGGTCGCGACAATCAGCACGGGAACGAGAACTCTCCGTATCACGCATTCACCTCGAATCGTGAGAATTTCCGAATGCTAGGTACTCGCTGTCGCCTCGTCAAGGACTCGGGGTGGAGCAGCGGCCGGGGATCACCTCGATCCTCGCGAAGGGACAGGTAGCCAACCGTAGAGACGTCGGCGCCGAGCCGTTCGTGTGACTCATCGCGGCGGCTACCACTCGCGAGTTCGAGCCTTCGGCGCCGCGGTGCGCCCATCGCGCGTGCACCGGGGTCGCCACATCCGGCCGCGATCAAGGTGTGGCTACATTGTGTCGTGCCCGAATTGCCCGAGATGCAGGCCCTCTCCGAACGACTCAACGCGCTGCTCGCAGGCACGACCTTGAGTCGGGCCGACCTGCTCGGATTCTCATCGCTAAGGACCTACGCACCAACGCCCGACTCGCTGCTCCATCACCGATTGGTATCGGTGAGCCGGCGAGCCAAATATCTAGTGTGGGAGTTTGATGACGGCGTGCGCATCGTGTTGCACCTTTCTCAAGCGGGACGATTGGATGTTGAAGAGCCGCCGAAGCAGACTCGACCCCGTGGCTCGGCGGTGCGATTCGTGTTCGCTCCAGAGGGCGCGGAACTCGAGGCGCCCGGCGTCGGCGTGCTCATGCGCGAATACGGAACTCAGCGAAAGGCGTCGTGGTGGGTGCTGCCCCCCGGTGAGGAGGGGCCGCTGGCCGGGCTCGGACCCGAACCGGGAAGCGCGGCGTTTGCCGAACTCATCCGGACCAGTACCTCGAAGCGTCGTCTCACAACCGACCTGCGCGATCAGCACGTGATGTCGGGTATCGGGCGCGGTTGGGGCGACGATATCTTGCACCGCGCCCACCTCTCACCGTTCGCTTCGTTCAGCTCGCTGAGACCCGAACAGCGTGAGTCGTTGTTGAGCGCGGCCACTGGCGTGTTGGACGAGGCCCTCGAACTCGAGCGCACTCGCAAGGGTGGACTGTCCGAAGCCAAGCTCGGCGGCCGATTCAACGTACACGGTCGCGCCGAAGAGCAGTGCCCGTCGGGGTGTGGTGACACGTTGCAACGGGTGTCCTTCGAGTCCTACGAGATGACGTACTGTCCGTCGTGCCAGACGCGCGGTCGCCCACTTGCCGACCGCCGCCTGTCTCGCTTACTCAAGTAAGGGAGTGACGTGCGGTAGCGCAGCGGAGTCCACTCCGCCGCCGTGAGCGGATCGCCGGCGCCCTAAGGCCCGCCTCCGTGTTTCCAGGACCGCCCGCAGGTTGTCCGTGAGTGAACTCGTCGTCCCCTAGGTTTCCGATTCGAGCGACATAGTGGAGTCGCTTCGCACGAGAGGTTGAAGGGGTGATGACGACGACAACGCGTCGTTCGGACCGTGCTCGTCGAGGACAACTAAGGCCCGACCATATCGTGTTGAAAAGTTGTCCAAAAATAGTCATTTAAGCGTTCCACGGAGATGACGGGTTATTAGGGTCCGCTAAGGACGTCCAGATCTCGCTTCCCACTCCGGCATCGGCCGGTGGTCGTGTGAAGAGGGATTCGTGAGCCAAGTTCAAGCGTCATTCAGCGGTGTAGATATTCAGCGCGCGACGTCACCAGTTTTCGTAACGCGTTCTTCGACCTGGCCCGCTCCGTACGTTGCACCCCCCGAAACTGATTCGAGTTCGTCACAGTAGGGGCGTCGCCGTGATCGCGCTTGAGTGGCTCTGTTGGACAGAGTTCGCGATTCCCAATGAAGGACTGCGCTTCGTCGTAGGTGGAGACGACCGTCGTGAGTTAGTACGGGTTCCAATGAATCGACGCTTCTGAAGTGAGAAAAGAAGAGTCACGTCGATCGTGTGGCACTCCGACACGGCCATTGAGTACCTCGCCTGTTGCTTCGAACGTTTGGTCCCTTTGGTCTTGATTAGTCCGCATCAAATTCGTTTCTCAACTATGAGAAATCAGCACACATCCAAGGAGTATTTATGAGTAGTACGAAACATTCACGCGTCGGCCTCCGTCGCGCCCTGATGCGACACCTGGCGCTCGGCGTCCTCGTCGCGTCGGGCCTGACGTTAGGTGTCGCCGGTGTCGCCGGCGCCACCACGGTGCCGACGAACGTCGTCACCAACAACGGCGTCACCGCGCTAGGCGGGAGCATCATCTTTACCGCGACCGTCACTGGTGCCGGCGGCGTCACGCCGACGGGCACGGTTACCTTCACGGTCACCGGTACGTCGGGCGCGACCGCGTGCTCGACGTCCAGCACGACCTTGGCGGGTTCGGCGAACGTGGCGACCGCAACGTGCACCCTTACCGCGGCCACAGTAGGAACCTACGTGGTCAGTGACGTCTACCCCGGTGACGTTAACTACAGCACCGTGACGTCGGCCACCAATACGGCCACGGTCACCCAAGCCACGCCGACCAACGTCGTGACCAACAACGGCGTCACCGCACTAGGCGGGAGCGTCATCTTCACCGCGACCCTCACGGGTCCGACGAATGGCGCCACACCGAGTGGCACCGTCGCCTTCACGGTTACCGGCACGGCCGGCGTCACCGCGTGCACGACGACCAGTGCGACCTTGGCCGGATCGGCAAACGTGGCCACCGCCACGTGCACCATCACAGCTTCGGCCGCGGGTACGTACATCGTGGGCGACGTCTACCCCGGTGACGGCAACTACGTCACCGTGACGTCAGCGACCAGTACCGCCACGATCGTCAAGGCCACACCGACCAACGTCGTGACCAACAACGGCGTCACCGCACTTGGCGGCAGCGTCGTCTTCACCGCGACCCTTACCGGCCCGACCAATGGCGCCACGCCCAGTGGCACCGTCGTCTTCACGGTGAGCGGCACGGCCGGTGTGACCGCGTGCACGACCTCGAGTGCGACATTGGCCGGATCGGCAAACGTCGCCACCGCCACGTGCACGATCACGGCCTCGGCCGCGGGTACGTACATCGTCAGTGACGCATTTCCCGCCAACGGCAACTACCTCACCGTGACGTCCGCTACCAACACCGCAACTGTGGTGAAGGCCACGCCGACCAACGTCGTGACCGATAATGGCGCGGCGACGGTCGGTGGGAGCATCGTCTTCACGACGACCGTCACCGGCCCGACCAGTGGCGCCACGCCAAGTGGCACCGTCGTCTTCACGGTTACCGGCACCGCCGGTGTGACCGCCTGCACGACGACAAGTGCGACCTTGGCGGGATCAGCGAACGTCGCCACCGCTACGTGCTCCATTACCGCAACGACCGCGGGCACGTACATCGTGAGTGACGTCTACCCCGGCGACGGAAACTACCTCACCGTGACCTCGGCTGCTGACACCGTCACGGCGAGCGTCGCGTCAAGCGGCGGTGGGACACCTCCCGCCACCACCAACGCACCGCCGCCTTCTGGCATTGCGACTTCCTCCTACGGAACACCCGTATCGGGAAGTGTGACGTCGGGCGCTCCGCTCACGGTGACGTCAACGTCGGGAACCATCACCGAGGGCGTTGTCGTGCCCACTGGTGCCCTGCCGACGGCGACGATCGTCAGCGTGTATCCGATCACGACGACGTCAGCGCTCACTGCGCTGATTCCTTCTGGTCAGTCCTACGTGACGTCCATCGCTGTGTCGTGGGAATCAGCCGGTGCAACACCCGCGTCGACGGCGCCGATCACGCTCACCATCACCGACCCCAGCATCGTTGTTGGTGACACGATCTACGAGTTGAACGCAACGGGAACCCTCACCAGTGTCGGTACCGCAACAGCCGCCGGCACGATCACCGTCACATTCTCGAGCGACCCCGTCTTTGTCGTGACGAGTCCCACACCCCTAGTGACCCCTCCGCCGATTGTCGTGGCACACGCCACGAGAGTCGTGGGCGCGGCCATTGGTGGTCGGACCGTGAACATCATGATCCTGGGCGTTGGTTTCTACGGCCGTCCGGAAATCGTGAGCAGCACGGGTCATAACACGACCCTCCTGGTGACTCACGACAGTGGCACGCAACTGAGTGTTCGGGCAACCGTCAAGTCCGGCACCACGAGTGGCGTCCACAACTTCAAGATCACCTTGGCGAATGGAAAGTCCTTCAGCGTTCACTACAGTCAGCGCTAGGCATTGAGCACCCCGCACCTTCCACTTCTCGTGACGCACATTGCGTTGCGAGAAGTGGAAGGTGCGGGTGCCAAGTAGTGGACGTGGTCCCACGGTGTGCTGGCCGGGACGTGGATCCGAACCAGTTGATTGAGAGCGAGCTCCCTCGATCCATCCTTCGTCGCCTCAGCTCCGAGCCCCGTCAGATGAGCGACCGTGAGAGGTGAGTGTTCGACTCATTGCTGATTCTTGAGCGTTTCGGTGTCAGCGAACGTAGACCGTGCTAGTCGAGGAACGGAAGTGCCAAGCAGAATGGGTGGCCCGCGGGGTCGAGCATGACTCGCCAGCGATCCGGATTGGATTGCTCCGCTGCGATCCGAGCGCCCAAACGCACGGCGTCACTTTGCGCGGCGTCAAGGTCGTCGACATTCAAGTGCAGATGGATCTGTTTCGGGACGGCCGGGTCTGGCCACGTGGGGGGCTCGTAGTCGGGCACCTTGAGGGCGATTAACCAGCCACCGTCCACTTTGACGGCGTGGAACTCGTCGTTGCGGTGCGTGACTTCGCCGCCGAGCAACGCCGCCCAGAAGTCCGCGAGGACGGAAGGCTCCGCGCAGTCGAGCGCCGTTGAACCCAGTCGCGCCGTCGCCATTGCTCAGAGCCTAGGTGACACCTGTGCGCGGGGCACCGAGCGGTGGCGAATGCAGTGACGATGGGTCTCACAAGTGCGCGGGCTTGGGCCCAGCACTAAGCGTCGCGCTGGGAAAAACTGAGAAGTTGCGACACGGCCATTCTCGCAACGAAGAGTTATACAAACTCGCAGAGCGGCCTCTAGATACTGCCGAGGAGAGAGCCGTCAGCGAAGAAGAGGGTGCTAAGGACTCGATGGCCGCGAATCGGGTGTTCGCCCTTCAAGGCGATGCCACCACCGTGTAGGAATTAACGTTCGTGATCAACCCCAGGGTGCTGAGGCCGAGAGGAAGGGGGACTCAACCATGGCGGGGGCAGGCAGATCCTTTGAGGCATCACGCAGAATCGAAGCCGCGGCGGCCACCATCTTCCAGATCCTGGCGAGTCCGCAACGTCATAGGGACTTCGACGGATCCGACATGCTCCGAGGAGCCGTCCTCGAGCGTCCCATCTCCGGCGTGGGCGACACCTTCACCATGAAGATGCACCGGCTGGGCGACGACTACCTCATGCTCAACTACGTCGTGGAGTTCGAACCAGATCGCCGCCTTTTTTGGGAACCAGCTCCCGGTGACCCTTCTCGGACTGCGGGGAACGATCCCGCCAAAGTCGGCATACCTGCGGGCTATCGCTGGGGGTACATCCTGAATCCAGAAAGTGACAACGTCACTGTCGTCACCGAGGTCTTCGACTTCGGCCCGTTGCCGGAGGACCTCCTTCGTGACGGCGGGACCTGGATCAACGGAGCCAATTCAATCGTGGAGTCCATGGCGGCCAGCCTGGAGAAGCTCGATCAGATAAGTACCGCGTAGCACCTCCCGGACCGGAGTTGAGGTGCACGCGAGGGCTCGGCACTGGAAACTCGTTGATACCGGCGATCGATGTGAGTCCGATTAGACGTGAACGTCTCCATCCAGAATGCTCCCGTTGGTGATACCTCCAGAAGTAAGGAGAAGTTTCACTTACCGTTCAACGGTCGTAGGCCGCTTGAAGTGCGGCGATATCGAGTTTGTCCATGGTCATCATCGCGTCGACGGCTTGCTGGGCCCGCCTTCGATCGGTCGAACCAAAAAGTGAATCGAGGACCGAGGGCACGATCTGCCACGACAGTCCGTACCGATCCTTCAACCACCCGCATCGTCCGGGCTCCCCACCGTCCGCGGTCAGGCGTTGCCAGAGTTCATCGATCTCGCCCTGCGTCTCAACTTTGACGAACAAAGAGATCGCCTCGGTGAAGCCCGCGTGCATGGGGCCTCCATTGAGAAGAAGCAGTTGCTGGCCACACAACTCAATCATCGCGGAGGAGATAGGTCCATCGTCATCGCCGAACATGGCGGAATTCGACGCGTCGGGAAAAATCGACGTGTAGTAGGCGATCGGTTCGGCTAGATCAGTGTCGAACCAAAGGAACGGGGTGATAGACGGCAGGGCGATCCTCCTGGCTACTTGTCGCGTAATACGAAAAGACCGAGATTAGTTGCATCAATGCTGCTCAAGTCGCGCTGAAGGCGCTCGGCACGCGGCCGACGCCAGATTTTGCCCAGTGCACAGTGCGCCTGTTCAGTAACGCACG
>PLER01000131.1:49534-54734 GCA_003136495.1 Acidimicrobiaceae bacterium | reverse complement strand
TTCTTGGGCGGGTAGAGCGCGCCCGAGTCGACGCCACCGGACATGATGCGTCCGGTCGCCGGGGCCGCCAGGTTGTAAGCGCGAGCGAGTCGCGTGATGCCGTCCAGGATGATCACGACGTCTCGACCCTGCTCGACCAGGCGCTTGGCGCGTTCGATGCAGAGTTCGGCGACGTGGGTGTGCTCCTCGGCCGGGCGGTCGAAGGTCGAGGAGATGACTTCCCCGTGCACGCTGCGACGGATGTCGGTGACCTCTTCGGGACGTTCGTCCACGAGAAGCACCATCAGGTGCACCTCGGGGTTGTTGGTCTCGATCGATTGGGCGATCTGCTTCATGATCGTGGTCTTGCCGGCCTTGGGCGGCGAGACGATCAGTCCGCGCTGACCCTTGCCGATGGGCGCCAGCAGGTCGACAATGCGCGGGGTCAAGTCGAGCTTGCCCTCGTTCGTCTCCAAGTTGAGCTTCTCGTCCGGGAAGAGTGGCGTGAGGTCCTCGAAGCGTGGGCGCAGACGGGCGACCTCGGGGTCGAGGCCCGCGACGGTGTCCACGCGCAACAGCGCCGGGTACTTCTCGTTGGACGCCGCCGGGCGGTATCCGCCGGCGATGGTGTCGCCCTTACGCAAGTGGTAGCGACGCACCTGGTTGATCGAGACGTAGACGTCGTTGGGTGAAGCGTGATATCCCTTGGTGCGCAAGAAGCCGTAGCCGTCGTCGCGCAGGTCGAGGAGACCTTCGATCTCGACCAGTTCGCCCGCGTAGGGCTGGTCGGCGTTGGGCATGGAGTCTCCGGCGAAACGCTCGCGACCGTTGCGGTTGCGGCGGTTGCGGCGACTGCGATTGTTGGTGTCGTTGTTGGCGAACTCGCGTGGCTGACGCTCGGGGCGGGTCTGGGTGAACTGGCGAGCGGAGGTGCGCTCCGAGGGCGGAAGGGCCTCACTCAGCGCGGGCTCGGGCGCGGGGATGGACGCCGCAGTGGCGGAGGGGGCGCGCTCGGCGCTGGCCTCAGCGGCGAACTCACCCAGGAGGTCCTCGAAGTCGTCTTCGGGGGTGGCGACGGTGCGACGCGAGCGCACGGCTCGAGAGCCATTGGTGCTGGCGGGCTCGGCGCCATTGGAAGAGAGCGGCGCGTCACCCATGATCGCTTCGATGAGTGCGGCCTTGGTGGCGCGGGCGGGAGCCTCGACGCCTTTTACTTTGGCGATCGTTTGGAGATCTTCGCGAGTCTTCGACTCGAGATCCGAACGGTCGGGAGAGGGCTTAATAGCCATTCATGATCCTTTCTCGCCGCCCGCAAGGATACGCAAGGCGGAGAAGAAAATCGGGAAATGTCGTCTCGGAAGAACTTCCTTACGCCGGCACAGCCGAACGGACGACAGTGCCAGTGTAGCGGAGATTCAACCGAGCGCAAACATTGCAGCTTGATAGGTGTTTCTTACGGCCCTCTTTACTCCCCGACGGATCCGCCGGAGAATTTGATGGAGAGAGTGTCGGTGCCGGTCCCGTAGTTCTGTGCGTTGGCCGACAACTGACATTTCGACGACGACGTGGCGACCTTCACCGGCACCGCACCCGCCGCCTTTAACGCGTCCTTCCCCTTGGTCATGATGATCTTGGAGCCCTTGACACAGTCCATCGCCCACTGCACCAACGCCGGCGACGTGACGGTGACCTCGAACTTCATGGGGTTGAGGACTTCGGTGTTGACGTCCGCCAGGGAGTACTGCCCCGTCGATTTGCTGCTGGCTGCTACCTTCCACTTCGCACCGGCACTCGCGGGCGCCGCCACGAAAGCGACCACGCCCAGGGTGAGGGCTAGTGAAATCACCGTCGCGGGGAACCGCACCGACAGACGCGACGAGCGCATCGTCCTCCTTGGAGTCGTCAGACTTTTCGAAAGTGTATCGCCGCGGCGTTACGCGAGGGGCCTCCGCTAGAGCACCTTGGAGAGGAAACCGCGCAAGCGTTCGGACTTGGGCGCGCCGAGCACGTCCGCGGGAGCCCCGGACTCCTCGATCACTCCGCCGTCGAGGAAATACACGGTGTTGGCGACCTCGCGGGCGAAGCCCATCTCGTGGGTGACCACGATCATGGTCATGCCGCTCGCCGCGAGGTCGCGCATGACGTCAAGAACTTCCCCGACGAGCTCGGGGTCGAGGGCCGAGGTCGGCTCGTCGAACAGCATCAGTTTTGGATCCATCGCGAGGGCGCGCGCGATGGCGACACGTTGTTGCTGTCCTCCCGAGATCTGGCTCGGGTAGTGCCGCTCCTTCGCGTCCAGGCCAACGCGGGCCAGCAACTCCCGGGCCTTTAACCGGGCTCGCTCGGGGTCGACCCCCTTCACCTTCACCTGTCCGATGGTGATGTTGTCAAGGACCGTCAGGTGCTGGAAGAGATTGAAGCGCTGGAACACCATCCCGATCTGGGCGCGTTCGGCGCAGATCTGTTTGTCGTTGCGTTCGTAGAGTTTCGCGCCACGAAGTTCGTACCCGACGAGGTCGCCGTCCACGCGGAGTTCGCCCGCGTCATGCTTCTCTAGATGGTTAATGCAGCGCAGCAGTGTGCTCTTGCCGGAGCCCGACGGCCCGATAAGACACGTCACCTCGCCTCGTACCACCGTGAGGTCCACGCCTTTTAAGACCTCGACGCCGGCGTAGGACTTGTGCACGCCGCGCGCCTCAACCATTGGGACGCTCACGGCGCCACCCCCACTGCGCCGCGGCGCGTGCGGAACTTCGAGGCGATACCGCGCACGTCGCGGCCCAGTCGCTGTAGCGGCGTTGGGGGTGGCGTGCGCAGGGCCCCGCGGGCAAATCGCCGCTCTAGGTAGAACTGGCCCACGGAAAGCACCGTGGTCACAATCAGGTACCACAGGCTCGCCACGATGAGCAGCGGCATGATCTCGTAGTTGTTGGCCGAGATGTTATTGGTGGCCCCGAAGAGTTCGATGACCGAGATGGTGCTCGCCAGCGAGGACGTCTTGAGCATCGAGATGACCTCGTTGCCGGTCGGTGGGATGATCACGCGCATCGCCTGGGGCAAGACGATGAAGCGCATCGTCTGCGCGCGGGTCATACCGAGCGACGTCGCCGCTTCGGACTGTCCTTCGTCGACGGCGATGAGTCCCGAGCGTGCGATCTCGGACATGTAGGCGCCCTCGTTGAGCCCGAGCGCCACGATCGCGGCGACCGTCGATGAGAAGAGCGTCGTCGCGTTGAGGTGAAGGAACGTGATGTCCGTGAAGGGCACGCCGATGGTGATGGTGTGATACAGGATCGCGATGTAGTACCAGAAGAACAGCTGGACGAGCACGGGCGTGCCACGGAAGAACCAGGTGTAGACCCACGCCGTCATCGAGAGCAGTCGGTTCGAGGAGAGCCGCATGACCGCGAGTGCCACCCCGATCGAGATACCGATGACCATCGCGACCACCGTCAAGAAGATGGTGAGCTCGAGGCCGTGGAGCACCTCAGATGTCGTGAAGTAGTGAAAGACGATGTTCCAACTGAATCGCCACACGCTGGCTTGGTGGCAGTGCCGCACCCCGCTGACGGTTCGACAGACGTACTGTCCCGAAGGGATCTTCGAGAAGAGCGTGTTGATCAACATCGCCACGAGGACGAGGGCGACCACCGCCCCCGCCCACTGCCCGTAGTGGCGTACCGGGACGACCTTGACGGGGTCCTCGGAAGCGGCCATAGCTATGACTGGTCAGTGACCGTTAGGAGGTAGCTCCGTTGAGGACAATCTTGCTAGCCGGTAGCGCACCGGCGGTGACGCCCCACTTGGCGAGGATGGCGTGATAGGTCCCGTTGGCGATCAAGGTCTTGACGGCGGCCTCGATGGCGACCGCCAACTTCTTGCCTGAGGGCGTCTTCGGAGTGGCGATGCCGTAGGGCGCGACCTCGATGGCGCTGCCAACGAGCTTGAACTTACCCTTGGCCAAGGACACGATGTAGCCCGCGACCTGGCTGTCGACAAATCCGAAGTTCGCCTGACCCGAGAGCACCGCGGCGTTCGCCTCGGTCTGGGTCGGGTACGCGTGCACGGTCAACTTCTTCGACGCGGGGCACTTGCCGGCCTCGGTGGTCGCGTCGCTCTGTTCGGTGGTGCCGGTCTCCACCGCTACCTTGTAGCCACAGAAACTCGAGAGTCCGGTGAAGGGGAGCTTCGAGGTCGAGAGGGAGTACACCCCTTCGCCAGCCTGGAAGTAGTCCACGAAATTCACCGACTTCTCGCGAGACTTCTCGTCGGTGAACGACGAGTTGCCAATCACGTACTTGCCCGCTTTGATGCCTCCGATGATGTCGTCGAAGGTGATGTTGTTCTCCTTGTACTTCACCCCCAACGTGGTGGCGATCGCGCCCATGAGGTCAACGTCGAAGCCGACCATCGTCGTGCCAGAGATCGACTCGTCCGGTGGGTAGGTGGCGTCGGTCGCGACCTGGAGCGTCGTGCTCTTATAGGCCGACGGCACCAACGCCGCGTCCGCGGCGTTGTAGGTCCCCTTGAGGGAACTGGCTCCCGCAATGCCACCGGTCGCGAGCAGCAGTGAACCAACGCCCGCTACGACCAGAAGTTGACGAATCCGGTTAATCCGCTGCATGAAATCTCCCACCATTCCCTGCCCCGCTCCCCGCGGCGTCAGGCTCTCATTGTTACAGAAATGAGGGCCGCCCACGTCTCGCCTCTTCGAAGGCCACGATCGGCCCCGGCTCGCTCAGGCGAGTTTGCCGAGCAGCGCGGCCAACGTGGCGTCCACCACGTCCGGCGTCGCGCTCGAACTCACGGCGGTGTCCGGGTCCTTTAACCCGTTGCCGGTGAGGACGCACACGACCGTCGACCCCTCGGGTACGCCGAACTTCAACAGCCCCGCTACCGATGCGGCCGACGCCGGTTCGCAGAACACCGACTCGTAACGGGCCACGTAGTGATAGGCGTCCATGATCTCCTCGTCGGTGACGGCACGAATGTCACCGAGCGATTCGTGGATGACCTCTAAGGCCGGTACCCAACTCGCCGGGTTGCCGATACGGATGGCGGTAGCGATCGTCTCGGGATTGGCGACCGGGTGACCGAGGACGATGGGTGCCGCGCCGGCCGCCTGGAAGCCCCACATCTTGGGCAGCGTCGCGCAGCGCTGGGCGAAGTGGTACTCGGTGAACCCGCGCCAGTACGCCGTGATGTTCCCGGCGTTGCCGAC
>PLER01000131.1:19659-49458 GCA_003136495.1 Acidimicrobiaceae bacterium | reverse complement strand
CCCAGGGCGATCTTGCCCTCGGGTACGAGCACCACGCACTCCATGTCCGCCTTCGCGGCGTAGGCCGCCGCCGCGGCCGAAGTATTGCCCGTCGACCCGCAGATCACGGTCTTGGCCCCTTGGGCCTTGGCCTTGGTGATCGCCATGGTCATGCCGCGATCCTTGAAGGAACCCGAGGGGTTGAGTCCCTCGTACTTCAGCCAGACGTCGGCCCCGAGACGCTCGGAGAGTCGATCGGCGTGCAGGAGCGGGGTGTTGCCCTCTTGGAGCGTGACGACGTCGCTGATGCCGTCGAGGTCCAGCCAGTCGGCGTATTCAACGAGCAGCCCGCGCCACCCGACACTCACGCCGCTCCCCCGTCGATGACGCGCAGGCACGCGCCCACCGAAGCGACGCACTCGAGGCCCTCGAGCTCGTCGAGCGTCGCGCTGACGTCCGCCGAGAGCGCGCGGTGGGTCAAAAACGAGAGTCGCGCCTGATCGGCCACGTCGGTTTGTTCCATCGACTGAATCGAGACGTGGTGACGTCCGAACACGCCGGCGACTTCGGCCAGGACGCCGGGGCGATCGATGACGTCGACGCTCAGATAAAACAGACTGCTCAACTCACTCGCCGGCACGTAGTGCAACGAGAGATCGCCCGTGAAGGGCACGTCGTGTCGAGCGCTCACGCGATTTCGTGCGGCGTCGAGCACGTCACCGAGTACGGCGGTCGCCGTGGGTTCGCCGCCCGCGCCCTGGCCGAGCCACATCAAGGGACCACTCTTCACGCCCTCGACGAAGACCGCGTTGGTCGCTCCGTTGACCGAGGCGAGCGGGTGACTGAGCGGCACCAGGGCCGGGTGCACGCGACGCGAGACGCCGTGGTCCCCCACGCGCTCGGCCACGCCGAGCAGTTTGATCACGTAGCCCGAGCGTCGCGCGAATTCGACGTCGACGTCACGCACGCCGGTGATGCCCTCGCGAGCGATCTCGTCACCACTCAAACGCGTGCCGAAGGCGAGCGTCGAAAGAATCTGCACCTTGGCCGCCGCGTCGTAGCCCTCGACGTCGGCGCTCGGGTCAGCCTCGGCGAAGCCGAGGGCCTGCGCCTCAGCGAGTGCGCCGGCGTAGTCGCTACCCTCCTCGGTCATCTTGGTCAAGATGAAGTTCGTGGTGCCGTTCACGATGCCCATCACGCGGTTCATGCGCTCCCCGGCCAAGGAGATCCGCAGTGCTCGAAGGATCGGGATCGCCCCACCGACGGCCGCCTCGTAGAAGAGGTCCGCGCCGTGCTCGTGGGCGAGTTGGGCCAACTGCGTCCCGCTCTCGGCCATGAGCGCCTTGTTGGCGGTGACGACCGAAACGCCACGCTTGAGGGCCGACTCCACGTAGGTACGGGCCGGTTCGACGCCGCCGGCGAGTTCAACGAGGACGTCGAGGTCACTGGAGAGGAGTTGTTCGACGTCGGTCGTGAGCAGTGAAGGGTCAATCCCGTCGTGAGGCTTGGCGAGGTCGCGCACCGCGACCCCCACGAGTTCGAGCGTGGCCGTCGCACCGTCGACCAACGCCTCGTGTCGAGCCGGGTCCCCGAGCAGCTGGACGAAGGCGCTGCCAACGAATCCCCCACCGATGACGCCGACTCGAACCACCGGTTGCTCCATGAAACAAGGCTAACCCACCGATGTTGCGAACTACCTCAGACCTCGAGTCGCGCGAGGTCCTCGAAGGTCTCTCGACGTAACACCTCGCGGGCCTCGCCGTCGCGCACGAAGACCACGGCCGGTCGAGGCACCCGGTTGTAGTTCGACGCCATCGAGTAGCCGTAGGCGCCGGTGACCGGGGTGGCGACGAGACTGCCCGCGCGGGTCTGCGCCGGGAGGAACGCGTCGTCGATCAACACGTCGCCGCTCTCGCAGTGCTTCCCGACGAGCCGTACTCGCTGAGGACGAGGGGCCGTGGGCGAGTCGACGTCGAAGGCCTCGTACCCCGATCCGTAGAGCACGGGGCGGGGATTGTCGCTCATGCCGCCGTCGACGGCCATGTAGGTGCGCTGCGTGACGGGCTTGACCACGCCGACCCTATAGATGGTCACACCGGCTTGGGCGACGATGGACCGCCCGGGCTCGGCGAGGAGCCGCACGCCCTCTCGCAAGCCGCTCTCTCTTGCCGCGGCTCGCATGGCGGTGGCCCACTCACTGATCGTCGGCGCCGACTCACCTTCGACGTAGGCGACCCCGAGACCCCCGCCGACGCAGAGTTCATCGAACTCGTCGCGCTCGGTAAAGGCGCGCAGCACTTCCATCGACTCGCGAAAGCCCGCCAGCTCGAAGATCTGTGAACCGATGTGCGCGTGCACGCCGTGCAGTCGCAGACCCGGAATCTCTTTCAACATCGAAATCGCTCGTCGCGCTTCACCGGTCGCGACGGAGAAGCCGAACTTGGTGTCCTCCTGGCCCGTGCGCACGTATTCGTGCGTGTGCGCCTCGACGCCGGGGGTGACGCGTACCAACGCGTTCAGCGGCGTGTCACTACTGACGAGATCGCGAAGCCGTTCGATCTCTTCGAAGTTGTCGACGACGAGTCGGTGCACGCCCGCCGCGACGGCGTGGGCGACCTCGTCAGCGGATTTGTTGTTCCCGTGCACGATGACCCGGCTCGCCGGCACCCCTGCGCGCAACACGATGTCGAGCTCGCCGCCCGTGGCGACGTCGACGCAGAGTCCCTCCTCGACGGCGAGTCGGGCCATCGCCCCACACAGGAACGACTTCGACGCGAAGGCCACGCCGTCATCGAAGGCGTCCGCGGCCTCGCGACAGCGACTGCGCAACGTCGCTTCGTCGTAGACGAAAAGCGGCGTGCCGAAACGTTCTGCGAGCTCGCGTAACTCCACTCCCCCGATGGACACGCCCGTGTCGTGCACGACGGCGGTGTCGGGGAACAACGTCTTGAGAATGGGCGCACTACTCATAGAAAGACACTACGAGTTGCACATCGCACCACTCGAGACCGGCGAAAACCCCTCGCCGAATCTCGTGCGCCCGCCGAGCGGCTCAGTTGGTCGGCATCAGGGCCGAGTCCTCCGACGTGCCCACGTCGGGATCGTCCAGCGTCCTCACCGGGCCCTTGAAGGTGTTCTTGGCGCCGGCCACCCAGGCGATCCATACCCCGAGCGCGAGTGCGATGGTGACCAGTGGCGCGTAGTTGAAGTCGTCCCATGTGAAGCCGCTCTCCCACGGAACCGCCGCGGGCGAGGTCGGCAGGCAGAAGATGACCACGCAGATGACGACCCAGATCATGGCGATGGAGTTGATCCATTTGTAGTGCTTACCAAGACTCCACGGACCCGGCTCGAACTTGCTGCCCATCCTCCAGCGGAGAAAGACCGGGAGGATGTAGGCGATGTAGAGCCCGATCGTCGTGATCGAGGTCACCGCGAAAAACGCCACCGGGAGTCCGGCCTTGTTGCCGAACAGGGCGGGAATCGTGATGATGAGCGAGAGCACGACCACGAACAGCACCGCCCACGTGGGCGTCTTGTTCTTGTTCAGTCGGCGCCACAGCTGGTGACCGGGCACCGCGCCGTCTCGCGAGAACGCGAAGACCATGCGCGAGGCGGCCGCCACGCAGCCCATCCCGCAGAACAGCTGCCCGATGGTGGAGATGTCGAGGACGAGTTTCGCGAGCGTGGTGCTGAGCGACGTCTCGATGATCGGGACGGCCCCGCCGCCGCCCGCGTTGATCGCGGGAATGTGCGTCGCCGCGAAGGTGATCGCGAGCAGCAACACCCAGCCGCCGACCGCCGAGTAGGCGATCGCGGTCCACAGTCCGCGGGGTGCGGCACGCTCGGCGTTATGCGTCTCCTCGGAGAGGTGCGCGGAGGCGTCGTAGCCGGTGAAGGTGTACATGGTGAGCAGGAAGCCGAGTGGCAGGACGAAGAACCAGTACATGTGGCCCGAGAAGCCACTGTTATTGATCCGGTGCGAGAACACCCACGAGAGGCTCTGGTGCTTCGAGGGTCCAAAGATTAGGACGCCCACGATCACGGCAACCCCGCCGAGCATCCACCAGGCCGAGATCCGGTTCAACAGCGACACCAGGTGAGAAGAGAAGACATTGATGATGCTGTGCAGCGCCAGGATTATGAAGAAGAGGATGAACGTGTTGTGCAGAATCGTCGACGGGTTCGTCGTCGTGGCGTTGATGATGAAGTTGAACCCGTAGAGCGAGAGCACCGAGTTCAGGAACGACGCACAGCCGTAGTCGACGCCGGCGACGATGGCGATGAGGCCGAGCAGGTTGAACCAACCCGTGAACCACGCCCAGCGCACCCCGCCCAGACTGTACGCCCAGTAGTAGATGCCCCCCGCGGTCGGGTACTTCGACGCGAGCTCGGCCATCGAGAGCCCCACGAGGAGGACGAGGAGACTGATGATCGGCCAGCCGATGGAGATGTCGATCGGGCCACCGTCGTTCCACGCCTGTCCGAAGGTCGTGAAGCAGCCGCTGAGGATACAGATGATCGTGAGGGAGATCGCGAAGTTGGAGAACCCGCTCCATCCGCGGTTGAGCTCCTGTTTGTAGCCGAGGGCGGCGAGTTGCTCCTCGTCCGATCGCAACGATGCAGAACCTTCGCTCATCCGCTTCTCCCCGTGCTGTGGTCCCGTAGGACGTGCTGCGATAAGCGAAGGAACTTAATGTACGAGTCGCATTCTGTCAACAGAGAATTCTCCAAATTCCTCAGCGTGCTCCACTGTTTTCACTCCACGCCTCACGACGTTTTGCGTACCCGAACACGTGGACCTCTTTAGGACCCGACGCCACATCTCCGGCGCGGACGCCGGTGACACGGGCAACGCTCCCGACGTTGACCGCGCACGCCGGTCGAACAGACGGGGTAGAACGTGAACGCAGTAACTCGAGTCGCGCTATCGACGTCGCCGCGCGCCGCGTGGCCCCGGTCGCCAGAGCTCTTCGACGTTTCATCACGTCCGATAAACTTCCCCCGATCGGGCGAAAGCCGTATTTGCCCCCGTAGCTCAGCGGATAGAGCATTGGCCTCCGAAGCCATGTGCGCAGGTTCGACTCCTGTCGGGGGCACCACCGGCGCGTTCCTCCACGACACGATCACCGACGTCGACGCGGGTCGCACGGGCGTCGTCGTCACTTCCTTCCAACCCACCACGCCCGCGAGGGTAAGTTGACTCGGGTCACCAGGACAGAGTTGGCAGAGTTATACGGGAGGCCCGTGGACGACCAGCCCATCACCAGCACGCTGACCACGGCCATCTTTGGGGCCTCCGACGGTCTCGTCGCCACCATGGCCCTCATCCTCGCGACGATGCGCCACGGCCACAAGGTCGTCCTGCTCGCGGTGATCGGCCTGCTCATCGCCGAGGGACTCGGCATGGCCGCCAGTCAGTACCTGTCCGATCCAGCCCGCGACCTTCGTCTCGCGAGCATTATGGGCGCCGCGACGTCGATCACCATCATTTTGCCGGGGGTGCCGTGGGCCTTCACCAGCGGCGCCGTCGCCACGGGGACGTCGATCGCCATTGGCCTCGTCCTGGCTGGCGTCATCGCCCGAGAACGCCGCGGCGGGCTCGCGACGTGGCTGCAGACCTACGGCGTTCTCATCGGCGTCGGGGCAATCGCGACCTTCGCGGGCCTCATCGCCTGAGGGCTCGCGTCGCCAGCGACCCGACCCGGTGAGCGTAGGAACTGAACGCCTCGAGGCTCCGACGCTGATATCTACCGATGAGTAACGACTCATTTTTCCTCATCAAGAGGGTGAAATGGTTGTATTACATTCGGATGACGATTTTGTGTAAGGGTATCGCAGGGGCAATCACGGTTCACCGTGTTTAAGGGGCGCAATGAGGTACGTCACGTACCGCAGTTCAAACAGTGAGACGATCCGTCACACCGTTGGAGCGACCCCTTTCACGTCGATGAGATCAGGCCCTACGAGCTGAACGGCCGATGAGTAGCGCAAGGGTCGCCGTCGTTTCTTCGACGGTCCGGAGGTTCAGGTGTTCGACCCTTGCACTCTCCCTCGCCGCGCTCGTGGTGCTGGCCCTCGCCCCCCTTGGGAGCGCGGCGTCTGCGGCGAGTGCCCCTTCGACGCTCTGTGCCGGCTACCAGGGGTGCAGGCTCGGTACCTTCACGACCCACGGGTATCAAAACGTCAGCGACCGGTCGTATTGGACGATGTACGCCGGCGACAACTGCACGAACTACGTCGCGTACGTCGAGTCGAGCACCTACGCCGTGCCAGCACCGACCTACGACCTCGGTAACGGCGGGCAGTGGGCCTCGGCTGCCGCGGCCCACGGGGTGACCGTCAACCACGTCCCGAGCGTGGGCGCGGTCGCGGTATGGACGGGTGGCGCTTCGGGGATGTCCTCGTCGGGGCACGTGGCCGTCGTCGAAGCCGTCGGTCCCCGCAACAGTTACGTGGTCGTCTCCCAGCAACACATGATCGTGGCCGACGGCTACGACTGGGTCCGCATCATGCGCACGAGCACCGCGAACGAATGGGAGAACTGGCCCACCGCCTTCATCCATTTCCCGAGTCCGGTCGTGACGACCCTCGAGGACGCGGTGTCCCACGTCCGCCGTGCCCCCCTCCCCTGAGAGCGGCGCGTCTTAAGGGACGATGATCATCCGGACGGTGTCGGTGATCGCCGTGCCGCCCGAAGAGGAGCCCGCCATCAACACCAGCGCTTCACCGGACTTCGCCATCCCGCAGGCCTTGAGTTCGGTGATCGCCACGTTACAGAGCGTGTCGATGTCATTCGCCGGTGAGACGAAGATCTCCTGCACTCCCCAGGAACCTCGCAACTGTCGGGCCGTTGAACCATTGGGCGTGATGGCCACGATGGGCATGGGCGGGCGGAAGCGAGAGATGGCCCGCGCGGTCATGCCCGATCGCGTACAGGCCACGATCGCCACCGCGTTCTCGTCCATCGCCGCGCGCCACGCGGCGCCGGTGATCGCGGCGGTGACGCGTGTCGCCTGCGTGGAGGACGCTGCGAGAAGTTGCACGCCGAGTCCGGCACCCCACTCGGCGTAGGGGAAGTGTTCCTCGGCGCGACGCACGATGCGGTCCATCGTCACCACGACGCCCACCGGGTCATCCCCAATGGCCGTTTCCCCGCTCAACATCACCGCGCTCGCCCCGTCGAGGACGGCGTTGGCGACGTCGGTCACCTCGGCGCGAGTGGGCACCTGGGCGTGGGTCATCGACTCGAGCATCTGGGTCGCCACGACGACGGGCCGGGCGTAACGGATGCCGAGTCGCACGATCTCTTTTTGTAGGTGCGGCACCTCTTCGATAGGCAAGCGAACCCCGAGGTCCCCTCGCGCGACCATGATCGAGTCGGAGTGCTCGATGATCTCGTTCAGGTTCTCGACGCCCTCGCCCGTCTCGATCTTGGACATGATCATCACGTCGTTACGAGCGAGCACCGCTCGGACGGACTCGACGTCAAAGCCCGATCGCACGAAGGAGACCGCGAGGATCTCGAACTCCTCGTGGCGCAGCGCCAACAAACGTTCGCGGTCCTCTTCGGTGGGCAGTCGGTCGTTCATAATCGAGGACGGCAACGAAAGTCCGGGCTTGCCCATCACGTTGCCACCCGAGGTGACGCGCGCACCGACGGTTGCCCCGAGACGGGTGATCTCGAGGGAGACTCCCCCGTCGCCGATGTGGACCTTGTCACCGACCTTCAGCTGGTTGAGGACGTCGTTGCGCTCGACGCTGATGCGCTCCGCGCTGGAACTCTCGCCGAAGGCCTCGACGAGTTCGGTCTCTTGTCCCTGGGCGAGCGTCACCGGCAGGGTCCCGAAGGATCCCGCGCGGACCTTGGGGCCGGGGATGTCCACCATGATCGCGAGGTCCGGCGCGATGGCCCGGATTCGACGGAGTCGCTCCAGGCAGGAGGGAATGTCCCCGTGGGCGAAGGAGAGTCGAAAGACGTCGACGCCGGCTTGGACGAGCTGCTTGAGTACTTCGTCAGAGTCAGAAGCCGGACCAACGGTGGCTACGATTTTCGTGCGTCGCACGTAATTCCCTTCGTTTCTTTTATTAAGTCTACGAGATAGACCGCGCGAACCGTATGTGAATTCCTCTCGTGCACAACGACGTCGCTACCGCGAAGTAACCGCGTCGATGCGGCGAACTAGTGACGCACCGGAATGACGACGTCCGCGCCGTCGACGTCGATCACGCGCAGATCCATGCCGTAACACTCGGCTAGCTCGCGACTTCGAACGACGTCGCCCGAGGGGCCATCCAGCACCATTCGTCCTTGATCGAGCAGGACCAGGCGATCGGCGAACTGTCCGGCGAGCGTCAAATCGTGCAGCGTCGCGAGCACGGTGAGGCCGCATTCGCGCACCTCTTTTTGTAAGAGCTCGAGGATGGCAATCTGGTGACGAAGGTCGAGGCCGGTAATGGGCTCATCGAGCACCATCACCGTCGTCGCCTGCGCCAGCGCGCGCGCCAGAACCATGCGTTGACGCTCACCTCCCGAGAGCGTCGCCACGTCGCGGGACGCGAACTCAACCAGCGAAAGACGCTCTAACACCTCCTCGACGCAACGTCGGTCCTTGGAACTCGGAGCGCGCAGGAGCCCGTGGTACGCGGTTCGACCCAGCGCCACGTAGTCGTGCACACTCATGCCGAAGGGAATGATGGGGTGCTGGGGCACCACGGCGACGCGAAGCGCTCGCTGGCGTTCGTTCATCGTGCTCACCGACTCGCCCGAGAACGTCACGGTGCCGTGGCTCGCGCGACGAAGTCCCGCCACCGTTTCAACGAGCGTCGTCTTGCCGGCGCCGTTCGGACCAATCACCGTGCACCACGTTCCCGCGTCGACCGAAAGGCTCACGTCGGCGATCAGCGCCTTGGCCCCCGCGTGGACGCTCAGCTCGAGAACCTCGAGGGAACTCACGCGGCCATCGGTCGTCGAAGGCTCAAAATGATGACGAAGACGGGTGCGCCGACGATCGCGGTGACGACCCCAAGCGGTAGTTCCGATGGTGCCAGCACCGTTCGAGCGATGGTGTCAGCGAAGACCAGGAAGGCCGCGCCGAAGGCCACCGAGAGGGGCAGGATCCGTCGGTAGGACGTACCGACGAGGAGTCGAACGATGTGGGGCACGATGATGCCGACAAAACCAATGAGCCCGACCGCCGACACGATGGCCGCGGTGCCCAGCGAGGAAGCCACGATCACAATCAACCGCACCCGGCGCACCGGCAGGCCGAGCGATCGCGACTCGTCCTCGCCGACGCTCATCACGTCGAGTGCCCGTCCGGCGGCCACGCAGATCACCACGCAGACGACCACGTAGGGCAGCACCAGGGTGACCGAACTCCAACTCGCACTGGCCAGTGAGCCGAGCAGCCAGATATAGACCCGAGCGAGCGACGTCGTCGAGGACTGCTGCTGGAGGAACGTCTGGGCACTCGTGAAGAGCGCGGCCACCGCGACGCCAGCGAGGATCAGCGTTGCCGTGCTCGAGCGAAGTCCCCGTCCACCGATGGCCCACGTCACCGCGACCGCCAGCAACGCGCCCGCGAAGGCCAGAATCGGTGTCCAACTCGGCGTCACCACGGCGCCGCCGACGTCGACGATCGCGATCGTCGCGCCGAGCCCGGCGCCCGCCGCCACGCCCAACAGGTACGGGTCGGCCAAGGGATTTCGAAAGACGCCCTGGTAGGTACCTCCCGCGACGGCCAACATCGCACCGGCCAACAGACCGAGCACCATGCGGGGCGCCCGGAGTTGCCAGATGATCTCTGACTGCGTGGGGGTCAGCGTGCTGTGTCCCATTCCGAGGTGAGAAACGACGTCCCCGAGTACGCGCAGGGTGCCGATGGACGTCGGACCGATGACGAGACCACAGACCATCGCCACCACGAGCGCCGCCAGTATCGCTACGGCGACCAGCGCCACACGGCGCCCCGACGGTGGCGTGGCGATCACGCTATTTCTGCCAGAGCGCCGCGTCCGCCAGGGCCGCCTTCACCCCGGCGGTCAGTTGGTTCATCAAGATGTCAAGACGTGGCCCCCACCGCGACGCGATGTCGTCGTTCAGTCCGACGACGTGATGGTGGAGAACCGCACTCACCGAAGAGAACCCCGTGCGCTTGGCGACCGCGGCCTGATTGACGTGACAGCAGATCGTGTCGGCCAGGAAGATCAGTTTGGGGTTGGCGCCAACGATGTACTCGGCGCTCAGTTGCGGGTAGCCCGCGTCGGCCGACGTGTTCTTCGCGTCCGCGATGTTGACGACGCCCAGCGACTTGAGCAACGAACCAACGAAGGTGTCGCTGGTGAGCGAGTAGTACGTCGGATCGAGCTCGTAGTACACGGTGAGGACCTTCTTCGGGTGCGCGGGTACCGACGCGACGTCCTTCGCGACTGCGGTCTTCAACCCGGCCACGATGGTGGCGGCTTTCGCGCTGTGGCCCGTGAGGGCACCGAGTTGGGTGATCTGCGCATACGCGCCCGCCAGATTCGTCGGGGCGCCCTGGTCGATGACCTTGATGCCCAGACCGGTCAGCTTTTGCTGGATGTCGTTGGCGTCGTAGGAGATGATCACCAGATCGGGCTTCGTAGAAGGGTGCGACATGGTCGCCTTGCAGATCCCGACGATCGCCTCGACGTTGGGCTCGAGGGCGTTGATGCGCTTCTTCGGTAGGCCGGTCGTCGGATAGTCCGAATCAGTGTCGACGGCCTGGACCTGAGGGCCTGCGCCTATTGCGAAGAGCGTCTCGGTCGCGGTCGGCGACAAAGAGACGATGCACGAGGGCGACGTGGCCGCCCGGGCGCTCGCGGCACTCAGCAGCGGTGCCGCGACGAGGCCGAGGGTAAGTGCGACACTCAGTCGCAGGGACTTGATCATGGGTATCTCCTTTTCCGTCGAAGTGGTGTGGCGACGGATGGAGATCCGAACAACCGCTCCTTACCTCGAGAGCTGTATGTCACATCTCCTCGCGGTAGGCGACCTGGCTTCGTGATCGGTTAGGACCACTTACAGTTGCGGGACAGCGTTGGAATTACACCAACTTCGCTGCCGCGAGGCACACCGACCTTACTGCAGCGCTCACCGCCGAGCACTTACTCGTGGGTCACCCCTCGTCGGGCGGTGAGCGCGCACCAACGAAAAGGCGACGCCACCTTCGTGGCGTCGCCCTCTAACCTCGAGCATCCATCGTCCTCGAGGACCGAGACGTCTCCAGGCTGTACTCAAGGAAGTGATCGTGTTTCGCGACCTCCGCGGGGTTTCACCCGCCGGGCTCTGCCGGCCCTCGCCTCGAATACGCCACGCTCCTTTGACAGGAGGAATTCGCTCCAACAGAAAAGGGGGCGCTACTTTCGTAGCGCCACCCCCCCCTTAGCTCCGGTTCGCCACGAATCCGACGTTCGCTGACCTGAAGCGGTACTCAGCTGATCTCCACAAGCCACCGATGGGAACTTGAAGCCGACCCATTTGATTCCTTCACGGTGAACGTATCGGGCGAGCCTAGAGTTCGCGGCGATTCGAAGCAAATCGGTTGGCCATGTTCGACGCGAGCGCCAAAGTGAAATGTCGCAGTGGCGATCCGGACTTCTACAAGGGAGTCCGCGTTCGGCCTAGCCGCACAGGGGTGACCCGTCTCGCTCGCAGATGAAGTGCTGCTTTCGTATCGAGTCGAACGGGGCTCGCGCCACGGGACCCTTCAGGTGGCGACGAGTACGATGGCGACCACTGCGAGAGCAAAGGAGCGGCCATGAGTTCGGTGCCACCGGGTCGATTGTCGCGCGACGAGTTGACGGCGATCATTGCGAGCGACGTCGTCGACACAGTCATCCTCGCCATCACCGACATGCAAGGTCGACTCCAGGGAAAGCGGCTCGACGCACGATTCTTCGCCGAGGAACTCGCCACCGGAGCGGTCGAGGGTTGCAGCTACCTTCTCGCTTCGGACGTCGAGATGAACACCATCGACGGATTCGCCCTGACCTCGTGGGAGCGCGGATACGGCGACATGGCCTTCAACGCTGATTTTTCAACGATTCGACCGGTGCCGTGGCACGACAAGACCGTGATCGTCTTCGCCGATGTCGAGACCGTAGAGGGTGAGCCCGTCGCGGTGTCGCCCCGTCAGGTACTCCAGCGACAGGTCGACCGGCTCGCGGCAAAGGGTTGGACGGGCCTCACCGGCACCGAGCTCGAGTTCATCGTCTTCAACGACACCTACGAGGAAGCCTGGAACGCCGGTTACCGCGGACTCACGCCCGCCAACCTCTACAACGTCGATTACTCCCTCCAGGGCACGTCACGGATCGAGCCGCTGCTCGGCCGTATTCGTCGCTCGATGCGTGACGCCGGCATGATCGTCGAGTCGGTCAAGGGTGAGTGCAACTACGGTCAGCACGAGATCGCCTTCAAGTACTCAGAGTTGGTCGACAAGTGCGACGAGCACAGCCTCTTCAAACTCGGGGCGAAGGAGATCGCCGCCCAAGAAGGTTGCAGTCTCACCTTCATGGCCAAGTACAACGAACGCGAGGGCAACTCGTGTCACATTCACCTCTCCCTGCGCGACGAGGAGAACCAGCCAGTCTTCGCCGGAACGCAGCCGCACGGTTTCTCTGAGGTCTTCGAGCACTTCCTCGCGGGTCAGCTCGCCTACGCGAGAGAACTGTCGCTCTTCCTGGCGCCGAATATCAACAGCTACAAGCGCTTCGTCGAGGGCTCCTTCGCGCCCACCGCACTGTTGTGGGGTCTCGACAACCGGACGTGCGCCTTTCGCGTCGTGGGCCACGGGCCGTCGATTCGTGTCGAGTGTCGCATCCCCGGTGGCGACGTGAACCCCTATCTGGCCATCGCCGCCCTCGTAGCCGCGGGCCTTCGCGGGGTCGAGGAGTCCTTGACTCTGCCACCCGCCTTCGAAGGCAACGCGTACTTGGCCGACGCCGCTCGAGTTCCCACGTCCCTGCACGAGGCGGCGGCCCTCTTCGAATCCAGCACCGTGGCGCGCGACGCGTTGGGCGACGAGGTCGTTGATCACTACGCGCACGCCGCGCACGTCGAGGTCGCGGCCTTCGACGCGGCGGTGACGGACTGGGAGAGGTACCGGGGGTTCGAACGTCTGTGAGCGACCTCGCGATTATCAATCCCGCGACCGAAGGGCAGATCGCCCTGGTCGCCAACCACGACCTCGAAGCAACGGACCGAGCGATCGAGCGAGCGTCACGGGCCTTCAGCGCCTGGAAGAGGGTCACGCCGGTCGACCGCTCCCGACTACTGCGCCGCTTCGCGGACGTCGTCGACGCCCACCTCGAAGAGCTCGCCCAACTCGAGGTCGCCAATGCCGGACACACCATCTCGAACGCGAGGTGGGAGGCGGGCAACGTTCGCGACGTCTTGGCGTACTACTCCGGCGCGCCGGAGCGTCACGCCGGTCGACAGATACCCGTCGCGGGTGGCGTCGATCTCACCTTCTACGAGCCACTCGGCGTGGTGGGCATCATCGTGCCCTGGAACTTCCCGATGCCCATCGCGGCCTGGGGACTCGCTCCGGCGCTCGCCGCGGGCAACACCGTTGTCTTGAAGCCCGCCACGTTCACGCCGTTGACCGCGGTGCGATTGGGCGAACTCGGGCTCGAGGCCGGACTGCCCGAAGGCGTCTTCGAAGTGATCACCGGCGACGGTGCACTCGTCGGGAACCGCTTCGTGACCCATCCCGCGGTGCGAAAGGTCTGTTTCACCGGGTCGAACGCCGTTGGTCGGTTGATCATGGAAGGCTGCGCCCAGCAGGTGAAGCGAGTCACCTTGGAACTCGGCGGCAAGAGCGCGAACATCATCTTCGCCGACGCCGACCTCGAAAAGGCCGCCGCGAGCGCGCCGTACGCGGTCTTTGACAACGCCGGCCAGGACTGCTGTGCGCGTTCTCGCATCCTCGTGGAGGATTCGGCCTACGACCGATTCATGGAACTCTTCGAGCCGGCCGTCAAAGCCGTCAAGGTGCTCGACCCGCGTGAGGACGCGAGCGAGATGGGTCCCCTCATCACCGCGGCGCAACGTGAATCGGTGAGGGGCTTCGTCGACGAAGCCGAGGTCGCCTTTCGCGGCAGTGCACCCGAAGGTCCCGGTTACTGGATGGCGCCGACGGTGCTGGCGACGACCGACACCACGAGTCGCGCCTTTCGCGAGGAGATCTTCGGTCCCGTTGTTTCGGTGGTGCGCTTTCGCGACGAAGCCGACGCGATCCGACTGGCCAATGAGAGCATCTTTGGTCTGTCGGGTTCGATCTGGAGTCGCGACATTGGTCGCGCCCTGCGCGTAGCGCGTGGCGTGGAGACCGGCGCGCTGTCGGTGAACTCGAATTCGTCGGTGCGTTACTCGACGCCCTTTGGTGGCTTCAAGCAGTCCGGTCTCGGAAGGGAACTCGGGCCCGACGCGCTACTCGGCTTCAGCGAAGAGAAGAACGTGTTTATTTCAACGGAGGACAACTAATGGGACGACTCGACAATAAAGTCGCGATCATCACCGGCGCCGCGAGCGGCATCGGACGCGCAACGGCGCTGCGCTTCGCCGAAGAGGGTGCCAGGGTTGTCGTGGCTGACCTCAACGAGGCCGAAGGCGCTGAACTGGCCGCGTCGATCAAGGGCACCTTCGTCGCGGTCAACGTGGCCAACGAGGCGAGCGTGATTGCGATGTACGAGCGAGTCGTCGAGGTCTACGGCGGGGTGGACATCCTCTTTAACAACGCCGGGATCTCCCCGCCCGATGACGACTCGATCCTCGACACCGACCTCGAGGCGTGGAAGCGTGTCCAGGACGTCAACCTCACGTCGGTGTACCTCTGTTGTAAGTACGGCATTCGACTCTTGATAGAACGCGGTGGTGGATCGATCATCAACACGGCATCCTTCGTTGCGGTCATGGGATCGGCCACCTCGCAGATCTCCTACACCGCGTCCAAGGGCGGTGTGCTGGCGATGTCGCGCGAGCTCGGGGTGCAGTTTGCCCGTCAAGGCGTGCGGGTGAACGCGCTCTGCCCGGGCCCCGTCAACACACCGCTCCTCCAGGAGCTCTTCGCGAAGGACCCCGAGCGCGCGGCGAGGCGCCTGGTGCACATCCCCGCCGGACGATTCGCCGAACCCGAGGAGATCGCTGGTGCGGTGTTGTTTCTCGCCAGTGACGATTCGACGTTCGTGACGGCCTCGACGTTCCTGGTCGATGGCGGCATCCACGGCGCGTACGTGACGCCGCTATAGCGGCGACCTAGCAGGCCATTACTTGGCCAATTGAGCCAGGTCGGTCAACGTGACGACCTCGCGTTGTCGTCTACGCCGGAAAGCCGTTTCCGTTCCACACTCGGCATGGTAATTATCTCCTCGAAGAAATCTGTGTCGATTCCGGCGTCGCTCGTTCGTCACGTGAGTGACAGAATCACACGAGATCCGAAAGGACAGACCTAATGCGATACACCTTGCTCCTTCACTACCCCGAGATGATGGACGGAGAACTCGAACCCGAGACCGTCGCTGAGGCGATGCGTGCGTTCCAGGCGTACGCGAAGGCTCTCGACGAGGCGGGTGTTCTTATGAGCGCGGAGGTGCTCCAGCAGTCGAACGCGACCACGACCGTGTCACTCTCCAACGGTGAGTTCGTTGTGCAAGACGGACCATTCGCCGACACGAAAGAGCAGCTCGGTGGCACGTTCGTGATCGACGTGCCCGACCTCGACGTTGCCCTTGGGTGGGCGAAGCAGTCGCCGTCAATTGCGTGGGGTCCCGTCGAAGTTCGACCGACCGCAACGCGCTTCGTGGATGGCTCGTGGCGGGGCGCCCAGCCAGCCCAGTGAGCGTCAACGAGGCGAGCGCCGTCGCGGAGCGCGCGGCGCGAACCTCGTACGGTCGGCTCGTCGCGTTGCTTTCAACGACCACGAGAGACATTGCCGCCGCCGAGGACGTCCTCTCCGACGCTTTCGAGCGCGCGTTACGAACGTGGCCGACGACCGGCGTACCCGATAACCCGGAAGGTTGGCTCATGACCGTGGCGCGTAACCGCATTCGTGACGTACTGGCCTCCGCGGCCGTGCGCACGTCGGCGCCGCTCGACGACCACATCGCCGCAGCGCTGACCCAGCCTGAGTCAGATTCGATTCCCGACAAGCGGCTCGAGCTACTCTTCGCGTGCGCGCATCCGGCGATCAGCGTCGACGTACGGGCTCCGCTCATGCTGCAAGTCGTGTTGGGTTTTGACGCGGCTCGAATCGCGCGCGTGTTCGCAGTGCCGCCGGCAACTATGGCCCAACGCCTCGTCCGAGCGAAGCGCCGAATTCGCGACACCGGTATTCCCTTTCGGACACCAACCCTCACGGATATGCCCGCTAGGTTGCCCACCGTTCTCGAGGCAATCTACGGCGCCTACGCCATCGACTGGCTCGACCAGCAAGAACGCATCCGAGACTCGCTCGCCGACGAAGCTCGCTGGCTCGCCGTGCTCACCGCGAGCCTCATCGACACCGAGCCCGAGGCCTGGGGGCTCGCCGCACTGCTCACATTCGCACAGTCACGGGCACCCGCTCGCGTGGGCACACCCTGGCCTCCCCTCGACGAACAAGACACCTCGCTATGGGACACGTCGCTCATCGCTGAGGGTGAAGCGCTACTTCGACGCGCTCACGCACTTGGTGCTCCTCTGGGCAGGTTCCAACTCGAGGCCGCGATCCAATCGGCGCACTGTGACCGAGTCCGAGTCGGTACTCGTGATCGTGAGACCATCGTCCAGCTCTATCGTGGGCTCGTTGCGATAGCACCCACCTCGGGAGCTCGAAAAGCCTTGGAAGCGCTCACGACACCAGATTGACGAGGCGCGACGGCGCCGGCACGGCGTCACAAAGTATGTACGAGAAGAGCTGTGTCTTGAGGGGCCACTGGGACGATCTCTCCCATTCGTCACAACGCAGCGCCCAAAAAATTCGTGCCCGATGAAGTGGTCCGGCCTCTTGTTCCCTCCGAGTGACCGGTCCCTCACCAGGTGTTGACCCGGATCAGTTCCATAATGGTTTGTTGTTCGGCCTTTGCGACAGCGGAGCCTGTTCCACCGCGCCCCGTGGTCCAAAGGGCGAGGTCGGAGGCGGTTGAACCGTTGTCGTTTTGGCGGCGAGGGTCCGCCCCGGCGCGTAGGAGGACCTCGACCGCGGCCGAGCACCGGTTGCGGACGGCTCTATGAAGTGGAGTTACACCGCCCGCGGCGGGTGCGTTGGGATCAGCGCCCGAGTCAATCAGATAGTGAATGACCTCGTACTGGCGCGCCGGATTCCACGTCGGCGAGCCGGGGTTGCCGATTACGGCCGCGTGGAGTGGTTCAGCACCTCGCCTGTTTCTGGCCCGAGGGTCGGCGCCGCTCGCCATAAGTTCTCGAGCCATCTCGGTGTCGTAACTAAACGCTGCGGCGTGCAGCGCGGTATCGCCTTCGTAGACCTGGGCGAAACGCGCGGAAAGGAAGAACTCGTCGGGTCTCGCTATTCCGGCCGTCGCCAATCCGGGCGCCGAGTTGAGGAGGTGCGCCGCGGCGTCGTGGTCACTGTTCGCGATTGCGACGAACAGCGTCACTAAGTCGGCACTACCGACCATGGCTCGTTACGTTGCTGTTTCTGATGACGTTCTCCCTCAACGACGTTCTCGCCATTGAGTGACCACTCAATCGACCTTGATCGCTTGAAGCGTGTAGGTGAGTGGAAGGCGTTCTGGATGTTCGCGAAGTCGGTACTCACCGCCCCCAATCTCTTGCGCCGCTTCGTCAAACGGGTTCCACGGAGCGCTGTCGTGTTCTTCGAGAGACGTCAGTCGCATGCCTGCACCCATGAGCGCGGTGACGATTTCGCCGAGACCATGGTTGAAGTGAATCAGGTCGGGAGAGGTCAGCGGTTCATCGTGAGCGACGTAGCTGAACTGTTCAGAAAAGTGCACGCCATCGGTTTCGAAGTAGGGGTATTCCACGACCAGGAGCCCGTCGGGTCGAGGATCGGCCAACGACCACAGCATCGGGTGGCCTTCGCGGATGAAGAGTCGACCACCGGGTCGTAGTAGCGCCGCCACTGTCTGAGCCCAACGGTGGATGTCGGGCAGCCAGCACAGCGCTCCGACTCCCGTATAGACGAGATCGAACTGACCGGAGCCGACGGCTTCGACGGCGGAGTAGACCTCACTCGCGACGTAAGAAATAGTTGCTCCGCACTCTTTGGCCAGTTGAGTGGCCACGTCGAGGGCCGGCTGCGAGAAGTCGATGCCCGTGACACTGCGAGGTCCGAGTCGAAACAGTGACAGGGTGTCCGTGCCTATATGACACTGCAGGTGCAGGACGTCCAAATTCTTAATGTTTCCTAGGCGTGGCAGGTCGAAGCGAATGACGTGAGATAAGTGGCTCCCGTCGGTGAGGAACTCTTCGAGACCGTAGCCGCGCGCATGGTGGGCAACCCGGCTGTTCCAATTCGCCAGGTTCACGGTGACGTAATCGTCCATAGCCCATCATCGCACTGGTTCAACGAGACGCACCTTGTTCGATCGCCAGTTAGCGATGGCCGATCGGTCGTCTCGGGTGTCCGACCACTGTGGCGTTGGCGTACGAAAGATATCGATCGCTGATCCGCACCGTCGTCGTTCGTCGATTACGAAAATATCGTAGAGCGATCATTGGCTCTCAAGGGCTTGGATGGGACGTATACCGTCTTTGAACTCATCTGGAAGTAAGTGCCGCCCGCTTCCAGATTGCTTGGAGAGTGCTCCTCGGTTTAAGTCGCCGCGGCGTCGTTGGCGTATATGGCACACGACCCAAGGACTTCTTTCGCGAGAAGTCCTCGCCCTGCGACCACGGTGATCTTGCTTTCTGTTCGAACCACAGTGGGAAGGTGGTCGGGCGGGTATCAGGCGAATGGGCGTGCCGCGAGCGTCGGCGGTGTCGGGCTGCCGTCGAACGTCGATTTTGCGCTCGGTGTACGCTCGAAAACGTGAGCCTCGAGTGGGAACAGACGAGCGTCGATGCCCTCGATCCAGAGTCGCTCGGACGTTGGTGGCAGCAAGCGCTCGGTTGGATCATCGTCAACGATGAACCAACTGAATTCGAGATCCGCCCTGCGCCCGACCAGTTGCCTGGCCTTCTGTTCGTCCCAGTTCCCGAGTTAAAGTCGCTCAAAAACCGGCTCCATCTCGACTTTCGACCCGACGATCAAGACCGTGAGGTCGACCGCTTACTCGGGCTCGGCGCAGTCAGGGTCGACGTCGGACAAGGTGAGCAACCTTGGGTCGTTCTTGCCGATCCCGAGGGAAACGAGTTCTGCGTGCTCGGCGAACGCTCAACGAACTGAGGCGACGGGGAACACGCCATGAACTCCCTCGCCAACTAAGAACAGATGTCAAGCTCTTCGGATAAATTCCCAGATCTCGTTCGCGAACCGCCGGCCGCACGGCGTGGGGCCAACCTCACGCGAGGGGTAAACGCAGGCCGGTGACTACTGTGATTGGTCGACGATAGTCCCGACAACCAAACACCGCGTCGGCGCGTCCGCTCATTTTGAAGATACGAGGTCAGATGACAGTTTTCACTGGAACATGGGACGTGACCATTGACACGCTCGTTGGCAAAATTGAGGCGGTCTTCGACATCACTGAGTCAGAAGGCACGATCAACGGAATTGCCCGCACGGACGCAGAGACGTCCGAGTTTGTTGACGCGGTTGCCGCAGGGGACCGACTGACTTGGACGCAAGCCGTCACCACCCCAATGAAGCTCACCTTGAAGTTCGACGTCACGATCGAAGGTGACACCATGACGGGCACGTCGAAAGCAGGCATCTTCCCTGCCTCAAAGGTCACCGGTACGAGATCGACGGCGAGTTAAGCAATCGTTCCTTCGACGCACCGTTCGTCAAACCTCGAACAACCCAGAGCAGACGACGCCAGGATCTTGCAGTAGCTGACTCTTGGGGTACGGCAGCGCTGAGGACGCCCGCGGAGCTCCAGCCGATCGGATTGTGCTTTCGCTTCAACTGAGGCGTCATTGAAGTCACCGGCGGAGTTCGTACAGTGGTGGTTGAGAGAGCGGGGATCACGTGCGAAAGCGAAGCGTAAGAGGTTTTGGCGTGGCTCAGGGTGTGATGTGCGTCGCGCTGTTGATGACGAGTTCCGCAGCGTACGCCGCGAGTTCGTCTCGCTCGAAGACCAACGAGGACGCGACGAGCGCTATTGACGTTCGCGTCCTGGTGCAGCAAGGCCTCGCCATCGCGCTCGCGTCTAACGTGCTCCAAAGTCAGGTGACGGTCCTGTTCGACGCTACGGGCGGGGGCACCGGGTGTGTCCCGCTGAGCACGGGCACCGGATCCTCCAAGAATCTCCGGAGGGTGACGTCCGGTGACGTGACTGGTTCGCTGATCACCATTTACTACGACACCGCGTGTCGACACCCCTACATTGAGGCCAACGCCCACATCGTGAGTTCGACCTCCACCTACGCGATCACCGAAACCGCCAACTACGTTGGCACGACGGGTGCGGCGCTCGGCCAACTTCGAGTGCTGGAGGACGCCATCACCTCCGGGTCCAGCGTCGTGGTGCGCGGCACCGGCACGTTCACGCCGAAGGACGGCGCGCCCGTCGTCCACCTCGGCCTCACCTGCGCCATTCCGGCCGGTAACGTCCCGCCACCCTTTCCCTGTGAAGGAGGCATCGCGCAGACCTTCCCCCACCTCGACGTGTCGCTCGGTTCCGTCACGCCGATCACGCTCACGTTGAAGGCGGCGGGGAGTGAGCAGTACGTCGTCCACTTCGCCTCAACGCGCTCGACCATGGTGCGCGCCGCTCCGGGCGCGCTCTCGATCGCGACGACCTCACACTCGCAGCTTCGCGTCACCGGTGGGGGTACGACCTTTACCTCTGATACGACGACCGGCACGGCCGGCCGTTTTGCCCTGTTCCCCCCGACACCAACTGGCTGGATGATCACCGATCGAGCGACCAAACTGGTCTTCGCCATCTCGGTGCTAAACAACGCGAGCCGACAGCTCAAGGGATCTGTGACCACGTCATCGGGAAAGACGCTCGCGACGCTGAATGTCGATCGGTCGGGAACGGGCTCCATCTCTTATATGGGAGGCTCTACCGACCCGATCACCAGTTGGATGATGAGCGGCTGATATCGAAGTCTGATCTTCGAGTATTCGAGAGCAGCCGTACGGCTGGGGCTCAGTAATCCGCAACCCCTAGAGCAGGAAACCCTTTGACCCGTCGTTCCCGCGTCAAAAAGGAGGATCCCGCCAGCAATCGATAAAGAGGGGACTCGATGCAGCCATCGGAAACTGGTCCGAACGATGGGTACGTCTCAGACGACGGTCGAAAGTGTCTTCAAATGCGTTGAGTGGGTACAGCAAGGTCGCAGGACCCGGCGGGCGGTCGACGCCGCCCGGGCTTGTCACGAAGGTGATACCGTGCGGTCGGGACGCTAGGACCTCGCTTCCTTCGCATACGGCGCTTCGGCGCTTCACAACGAAGGAGATGAATGCGTTTTTCTCAAAGAGTCCTCGCTGGTGCGACCACGCCAATCGGAGTCATCGCGCTGTGGCCAGCTTCGGCCCGAGAAGCCCATTCTCAACCCTTCACGTACGCCGTGAACCCGGCGATCCGCAGCGCGCTCGATGCGACAGGACGACTGACGGTGGAAATCGTTCGACATCGGGGCATGGATCAGGCGCAGCAGATCCTCGGCTCGCCGACTTCCTCGAGCCCTACAGATTCTTCGCAAGAAGCCTCCGACGAATGATCGACGCACCACGCCCCGGTGAGGCTCCACTGAGAAGAAACGTGATCACAATTACTATCGTCGATTTACCCACCTGGCGTCACGGTCCCCCGACCGAACCGGAATCGGAATCGGAAGACTCCAGCCACTCGGAGCAAGTACGGACTTCGCCACGTCCGGCGCACTCACGATCTTCAACCACCTTCAACGATGATTTATTTCGCTGAGTACTCGAAACGAAAGCCCGACGACCCGATGCCATGAAACGAGGAATCATCAGAGATGAACACAGCGAAGTCGACGTTGAGGACTTCGCCGTCTACTCCGGTGAGGGCAACACCGAGCGTGCTGTGAATGAGCCACTGTGAGCAGGAAGAGGGTCAAGAGATGCCCCTAGACAGCACCGCAGATCACGGTCTGGTGCACGGACGAGTTCCACGCACTGGGCTCGAGGCACTCGGCTTAGTCCAAGGTGACGTGGAACAGCTCATTCGAATAGCGGCCCAACTTCTCGGGGCGATCGAACGACAAATACATCACATGGAGGAGTTCCTCCACTCCCCTCGGGACGATCAGTTCGCGCTAGCCCAGGAGAAGGTATTCCGCGAGCAACTGGTTCGCGTCACGAGCAACCTTAACTTCTCTGTCGACGCGATCAGCAAGCGATTCGGCGACCAACCCTGATTCGCCAGCGAGAGCTCCATCAACTCGAAGAGACTTCGACCAATTCTGGATCGCACCTTCTGGCGCGCTGAGGTGCGGCGTCGGAGCACTGCCCGAAGCGCCGTGGGGAATCGACCCTTGGGTGTTCCTCGTTACTATCGTCTCGATGACTCGGCGCGGCGTTCCCCTATTCCTGGTCGTACTTCTCAGCCTGTTGGTCCTCGCTTCGGCCGTCGTATCGATTGACTCCGAGGGGCACAACGGCCCCTCCCAACACTCTTCGCATCCACGAGTGCCCGTCGGCGCCCCCCAGTACGGGTTCGGGGGGTACCAGCTCTATCCCCCCAAACCGGTCACGAGCCTGAGTGGCGAATGGACGGTCCCGACGATCGCTGCGTCGTCGGGTTCCGGTGACGCGTCGACGTGGATCGGCGCCCAGGCGTCCAACGGCGCCTTCGCGCAGGTGGGCACGGTGGAGAATCGCCTTGGGGGCGATAGGTACTACGGATTCTGGAGTGACGTACCCAAAGGGTTTCTGCCCCAATATGAGATCGCGGTCGCACCGGGCGACAAGGTGGAGGCGCGGATGGCTTTGCAACCTTCGGGCTGGGCCGTCACTCTGGATGACCTCACGTCGAACACGTCGCGCACGATCCACACCCATTACGGGTCGAAAGACGACTTCAACTCGTGCGAGTGGTTCCAAGAGAATCCGGTGTACAGCCAGTTCGTCCACACCAACTACCCCACGCTCTCGACGGTCGCCTTCGAGTCGATGATGCTCAATCACCGAGAACCCACGTTCAACTATCAAGAGGCGCAGACTCTCTCGACCCAGAACGACACTTTCTTCGTTCCCACTCACGTGCGGCACGACGCGTTCTCTCTCGTCGCCGCGAAGGGTAGCGCCCTGGCGTTTCTCAATGACGTCTACATCGAAGACGAACTCGGCGCCGAGTTTTTCGAGAGTGCGACCCAGGGAATCGAACCCGGCAACATCACCACCAACACCTATATTGCGGGGCTGGCGTTCGAGCTGCCCCTACTGCGGTCCCAGAGTTGGCCCACGCACGTCAGAAAGGTCATGGACCGCTACATCACCGACCAACAACGTCTCGAGTCCTACATGCAGCATTGGCTTCAGGAAGCGCCCGGCGAACGTCGGGGCAACCTGGAAAGCGTGGTGCGGCGACTGCTCCAGGCCGACAACATCGCCGACCGCGTTCGATCACATCTGGGCTTGCCACCGATCTACGACTAACTGTCCGCTGGCGAAGGGACTCCCTGGATGCCCGTTTACCGTCAAGCGCCTCCACGAGTCGGCGAGCGTTGGCCCGCGCGGAGGAGTTACTCTCCACAAAGCATCTCCCCGCCAGCTCGGCGAGGGGTCCGCCCACCGTTGGGGCGAAACAAGCTCCTCGTCGGCCGAACCACGACTAGAGCAACGACGCCGGAATGAAGTACTCGCTCAAGTACTTCTCCCCCTCGTCACAGAGGATCGTCACGATCGTGGCCGACTCGGGGAGCTCGTCGCGGATGCGCCGCGCCGCGATCATGTTCGCACCAGAGCTCGGACCGACGAAGAGCCCGTGCTCGCTGGCGAGCCGACGCATCTCGGCGATGGCGTCGTCACTGTGGACCGCCACCACTTGATCGACCAGGGACTGGTGTCGTTCGTAGATCGTCGGGATGAATCCGTCGGCGATGCCCTCAATCCGGTGCAGCCCGGTGTCGCCGCACTGTATGGTGCAGGACTCACTCGGTTCCAGCGCCACGATTCGCACCTCGGGGTTTACCTCGCGAAACGCCTGTCCGACACCAATGAGCGTGCCGCCGGTGCCCACGCCCATCACGAAGGCGTCCGGCGTCGTNNCGGTTCTCCTCGACGTTCCACTCCGACTCGAACTGGTGGGGCGCGAAGTAACCCGGCATCGTGCCGAGGCGAGTGGCTTCGTCGAGGGCCTCGTTCACGTGAAAGGTGCCCACACGAAGCATCTCGGCCCCGAAGGCGAGCGAGATTGCGGCGCGCTCCGGGCTGAGCCCCTCGGGCATGACGACCAGCATCTTGTAGCCCAGCACCGCCGCCACCATGCTCATCGCGTTACCGGTGTTCCCGCTCGAGGCTTCCACGATCGTGTCGCCCGGGTGCAGGAGTCCTTCGCGCTGCGCGCGTTCGATGATGTAGCGCGCCATGCGGGCCTTTATCGAACCCGAAGGATTGAGGTATTCCAGCTTGACGAAGATGTCGTCCACGCGCAGCATCGGCGTCGATCCGATGGCGTCGAGCACCGTCGCTCCGGCTCGATAACGAGTCGCCATGGTTCTCCTCTCGTCGAGGGTGTGCCTCACCACCCTAGGTCGACGCCCCCGTCGCCGGCGGCCCGGAGGTGCCGAGCTACGCGAGGAAGTTCGTGAACTGCCAGGGGTCGTCGTGGTCGACCTGACGACCGGTCCAGCGGTCGAACCAGTCGGTGCGCGTGGTCACCGGGTCCCAGTCCAACGGGCCCGACCAGAGCGTTCCCAAATACGGCACGGCGACGTCGAGCACGGCGCGCCAAGGTAATTCGTCGGGCACGCGCACGCCCTCGTGCGGGGCGTCAAACATCCACTGGAGGGCGCCCAGTATCGACGCGGCCACTTGAATCGTCGTCGCATTCTGGTGGGGTGCGACCTCACGGGCCTCCTCGATGGTGGTGCGCATCCCGGTCCACCACGATCGATACGGGTGGCCCATCAACAAGACGCCGAGTTCGTCGCGGCCAGAGATGATCTCGTCATTCATCACCCGCATCCGATCGGGATAGACGTAGTCGTTGCCTTCGAGCTCAACGAAACTCGCCCAGGCAACGTCGGCCGGACAGTAGGCGTAGTGCACCGTCGGACGGTAGAGCGGCACCTCGCCCTCCCACACGGTGAGATGGTCCGAGATCGTGAAGGCCTCGCCGTGGCGAATCACCATACCGACGATCGGGCCAGAGGGAACCACCGATCGCACCAGGGTCTTGTGGGCCATCTGGGCGAGACAGATCTGGTTCTTCGGACCTTCGGCCCCATCGTGGGTGAGGGCCAGCGGGGGCAGGGTCTTTTCGTGGGTGCCCCAGCCAAGTTCGGCGGGCGCGACGCCCTCCTCGTAGAAACCGTCCACACTCCAGGTGTTGACGAACTCGCCTACTTCCTTTGGTTGATCGGTGATCTGGGTGTCGCGCTCGGCGATGTGAATCGTACGGACCTCGAGCAGTTGCGCGAGCACGTTGAAACGACTCTCGGCCAGCGCGGCGGTGATCTCCTCGTGGCGATCGGCGAGCAGGCCGTCGCGCAGGACCGCCTCGGCGATCTCGCCCAGCGCCTGCTTGACGAAATGGCTCACGAGACCCGGGTTGGCCCCGTGCTCCACGACGGCCGAGGGTCCCTCGTTCGATCCCCAGCCGGCGATCTGTCGACGTAGGTCCATGTGACGCCAGTAGAGCGTGCGCTCTTGGGGTGACGTGCTCGCGGGATCGCCGTAGGGGTTCCACTCTTCCACCGACGTGTTGAGGTATCGCACGTCGTGGTCGCGACACCACTCGAGCAACTCCTCGAGACCGATGTTCCACGCGAGGTCGATCAGCAGGTCCCCGTCACTGAGGTAGGCGTCGAGCGTCGCTTCCAGGTTCTCTTGGTTGATCTCGAACTGGCGATAGTTCACGCCTCGTTCGATCGACGTCACGATGCGTTCGCGGTTGTCGCGACTCTCGAGCACCGTTATGGAACTCGGCTCGAATTCGAAGTGGTCCAACAACAAAGGCAGCAGGCACTGCACTACCGACCCGCACCCCAGGATGAGGACACGTCGGGGCATGTGGGCTTCGTTCACGGGCGACCTCTCGAAACGTTTGAAGACGATGGCGATGGGCCAAAGATGAGCCTAACCGGTGAAATAATGGCATTTTTCACACTCCGCCACGGCAACGGCGCAGTCGTCAGGACACCGTCATTCCGCCGTCGACCGCGATGTCCGCGCCCGTGATCGCCGAGGCCGCCGACGAACAGAGCCAGACAATCGTCGCAGCGATCTCGGAGGGTTCCAGCAGGCGACCGATGGGCTGTTGTGCCGCGAAGGCTTCGACGCCGTCCAAGCCGTACACCGTGGCCGACGCGTCGAGGATCGCGGTGCGCGTGGAGCCCGGGCTCACCGCGTTCGCCGTCACGCCGAAGGGCGCGAGGTCCATCGCGACCCCGCGGATCAAGCCGACGACCGCGTGCTTCGCGGCCGAGTAGGCGGCCAAGCGCAGCAGTCCCGTGTGCCCCGCCGCCGAGGCGACCGCGACGACGCGACCGTTGGCCTCTTTCCCGTTCGCGATCAACACCGGCGCGGCGGCTTCGATGAGTCGACGCGTCCCCAGCACGTTCACCGACCACACCGCGTCAAAAGCGGCGTCACCGATCTCCCACAGTGGCGCGCCGACGCCGAGGACCCCCGCGCACGCCACCACGGCGTCGAGACGACCGAAGTGTCGCGTTGCCGTCTCGACCGCTAGGTGCATGTCGGTCGCGCTACGCACGTCGCCGACCAGTCCGAGCACCGCGTCACCGTGTCGCGCCACGACGGCGTCGAGGTCCGCGGGCGTGGCCAGTGCGTAGGGCACTTCTTCAATGTCGCGACAGCGATCGACCGCGACCACGCGATAGTTCTCATTGACCAACGCGTCGACGGTCGCCGCGCCGATGCCCCGCGCCGCGCCGGTCACGATCGCGACGCGGCTCATCAACCCAGCCTGCGAAAGAAGTCCGCCGGTGCGAGGACGTCCGTGCGGTCGAGCTCTTTGACGTCAGATTTGCCCAGCCCCATCAACGCCGAGTCGATGCCCCCGCGCAGGATGTCGAGCACGTTCTCGACGCCGGCCTGCCCCGCGGCGGCGAGCCCCCAGAGCGACGCCCGGCCAATCATGACCGCGTTCGCCCCGAGCGCCAGGGCCTTGACGACGTCGCTGCCTCGTCGCACGCCGCCGTCGAGCACGACTTCGATCTGATCGCCCACCGCGTCGACGACCGCGGGCAGCGAGCGCAGTGGCGCGGGGGTGCCGTCCAAGTTGTTGCCCCCGTGATTGGAGACCGACAGGGCCGTCGCGCCGAGGTCGACGACGCGCTTCGCGTCATCGACGCGGCTGACGCCCTTGACCATGAAGGGCCCGCTCCACTGGCTCCGCAACCATTCGACGTCACTCCAACTCGGCAGCGTGCTATGCATCCACTCGTAGTACGCGCCGAAGAACGTGGGCGCGGGCTCACCGGGTAGTGCCATGTTGGGGGTCGTCAAGTTCGGGAGGTGGCCGGTCTTCGCGAAGGACCAGAACCACGCCGGGCGCGCCAGTACCTCGGGCGCCAACTTGATGACGGCCTTGGCGTCGATCTTCTCGGGGATCCAGGGACTCCCCCAGTCGCGCCCGTTAGAGAACGACCAGTCCAGCGTCAAGATGATGCCCTTCGCCCCGGCTGCCTTCGCGCGATCGAGGCGTTGGAGCAGCCGGTCGCGGTCCCCGGACCAGTAGAGCTGGAAGAAGACCTGTTCGCTCGCCGAACAGACCTCTTCTATCGAACGACTCGCGAAGGAGCTCAGCCCCATGGCGACCCCGCGGGCGGCGGCGGCTCTCGCCATGGCGACCTCGCCGTCGGGGTGGACGGCCTGGACGCCGGTGGGCGAGATGATCACGGGCATCGAGAGCGACTGACCCATGACGGTGGTGGCGAGGTTGCGATCGTTCGAGAGCCCCGCGACGTGGGGCGCGAAGCCGAGTTCGTCGAAGGAGGCGAGATTGTCCTTCGAGGAGAGCCCCTTCTCCGAGCCCGCGACGAGGGCCCCGTAGACCGAGCGCGGCAGGCGCTTTTCGGCACGACGTTGGGCGATCGCCACGGTTTCGAACCACTTCTGTGCCATCACCCTCCTCTCGACCCATGGTGACACTACCGTCCTTCGCTTCCGGCGACGGGTGAGCACTCCCACGAGCAACGAGTCCCGACGGCGCTGGTGTGGTGTCTTACAGCGTGTGTCCTAATTGGACCCACCGGTTTACCTTGACTGACTGAAGCAAATCGCCCAGCGGTGCTTGCTCACCGTCCGACGTCCCAGACGACAATTCGACTGAGTACTCGGTTCCGACCCAGGGCCCTCATCACGTTGTCGTGATGGTTGTGCGGGTGACAATCGGCTCTTCCCGCGTGCTTCGCGGTGCAGACCCAGTGGGGTCAGGCTGTGGAGGGAAGCAAAGCGGGCGTTGGGTCCAGCAGGGACACTTCGGAGGTCTCTTTGGGTTGCCAGCGGGCCAGGTTGATGGCCGCGTTGAGATCACGGTCGATGACCAGCCCACAGACCTCGCATGAGTAGGTCCGTGTCAATAGGTCAAGGTTCGTTTTGACCTCGCCACATCCGGAGCACGTCTTCGAACTCGGAAAGAACCGATCGGCCACGCGGACCTCGACGCCGTGCCATCGGGCCTTGTAGCGGAGCTGACGGGAGAGTTCTCCCATGGCGGCGTCGGAGATGGACTTCGCTAGGCGTCGGTTCCTCATCATTCCTGCGACGTTGAGGTCCTCGATCACGAGGACCTGGCAACGATCAACCAGGGCCCGGGAGGCCTGGTGGACGAGGTGTCGCCGAATGTTGGCGACTTTGCGATGTCGCGTGGCGAGTCGGGCCCTCGCTCGTTGGTGGCCCTTGGACCCCGGTGTGGTTCTGGCCAGGGCCTGATTGGCTGCCTTGAGCGACGCGTGCGCTTGCTTCAGTGTTTTCACCCCCTCGAAGCTGTTGAAGGGAATACCATTCGCGTCCGCCGCGACGCAGAGAGAGATGATGCCTCGATCGACACCGACCGGAATGGCGTGACGGTTGGTGCGACTGCGCTCGGCCTGGTGGAACTCGGCGGCCACGCCAGTCAGCGACACCGTCCAACCTCCGGCGAGCTGGGTGAAAGTGGCTGAGTACACGTGGAAGCGACCCACGTCAATCATTCGACGGACCTTGCGGGTGGAACCAAAAAGCTTCACCGGTCCAAACTTGGGTAGTCGCAGGTGCGAGGGATCGTTGAAACGGATGGGATGGCTCGAAGGTGGCATCCCTGAAGTCGCGCGATTGCGCAGGCGAAAACTCGGCGTTACTTTCCCCTTGGCCTGGAAACGCGGGAACCCGACGGGCGATCCACTTCGTTCGCCGCGCCTCGACGTGGAGAAGTTCTCAAGGGCCCGGGCCGCGTCAACGCTGGCGCACTCGAAAACGTCGCCGGGTAGTTCGTGGCGCCAGGCGAGGCCCCGGGTCCCGTCATCGTTGACCAGCGCGTCATCAGACTGCCCGTTCTTCCAGGCGTTGAATTCGTTGATGAAAGAGA
>PLER01000131.1:0-19652 GCA_003136495.1 Acidimicrobiaceae bacterium | reverse complement strand
AGGGCGAACTGGAACGTGACGGCGCGCGAGAGCACTTGTCCGGTGTGCGAGACGGTCGGAGTCGTCAGTCCTGGAGTCACTGTTTTCAGTATTGGGTGATGCTGTGACACGCGGCGAGGCGATACTGGACGTATGAATCGCAAACATCGACCAACCCAAATACCGAACAAGTGGATTTTGGTGTCAATTCGTGACACGACTACCGCTCGTGAGGAAGTGACGTCATGATCGTTCGAAAGGCCAAGGACGACGACGCAGAAATGGTCGCGCGTCTCGGTGCGAGCATTCAGCGAATGCACCACGATGAGCGGCCCGACTGGTTCAAACCTGCCAACGAAGCCGCCGCCGTCGAGTTGTATCGAGAACTCTTGGGAGATCCGGCCGTCACCATCTACCTCGCCGAGGATGAAGAAGCACTCGGCTTCGTCGTCGTGAAGGTGCATCAAAGGCCAGATTCACCGTTGGGATTCGCGCAGACTCTCCTCGAGCTAGATCAGATTGGCGTGGCGCCTTCAGTGCGAAGACTTGGCGTTGGCCACGAGCTCATGAACGCCGTTCGAGCACGAGCTGATGAAGTCTCAGCGAGGCGCATCATCTTGACCACCTGGGAATTCAATGTCGACGCGCACAGATTCTTCGAAGCCGAAGGACTTGAAGTGGAGATGCGGCGAATGTCGATGGCGTGGCCCGCGCTCTGATCAACTCGATGAGCTTCGGTCTCCCTTCGGAAGTTTCGACCCATTCGGCTGGCTCGTGCCACAGCCGGCTCAAGCGAGCGTTCGAAGGACTTCGGTAATGGAAGCGACGTGCAGCCACCCGGTGGCTGACGCCACGGAGTTTTCAAAGCAGCGAGCCAGACGTCGGCGGCGTACTAGGTGCCCGTGGGCCACCTCAACCCGCCAGGCATGTCGTATGGGTTGAAAGACCTTCGCACCGTGCTGGTTGCGTGGTGGCTCGTCCCAGCCGACCCGGCGAACCTCGCAGCCGAACCGGGCCGAGAGTCGAAGTGCCGCCGACGGCGCGGTGCCGCGGTCCACGAGCACGAGTTCGAGGCGTTGGTCCCCACCTGTGCGAGAAAGGTCTTCGAGTATCAGCTCGACGGCTCTCGCTTCGGACGTCGACGCGGGAACCACGCGCACGCAGAGCGGTAGACCAGTGACGTCCACGCAGACGATTCGCTTGGCGCCGTTCGTTCGACCGTAGGGACCGCCCTGATTATGGAACGTTGCCCCGCCATTCGAGGCACCCCTCGCGAGGTGGGTGTCAATGACCACCATCGAGGGCAGCGGTTCCTTTCGCCCGAGGTTGGTGCGCGACGACGCGTGCAGCGCCGAAAGCACGTCTGTCCACGTCCCGTTCCTCGACCATCGGCGAAACTGGGACCAGACCCTCGTCCAGGGTCCGAACTGTTCAGGCAGATACCTCCACTGACACCCGGTGTGCGAGATGTAGAGCATCGCGCTGACGACGTGGCGAAGGTCATCCCCGTGTTTCGGTCCTCGTTTGGAAGGGACCAGCAACAAAGGTTCCAGTATCTTCCACTGGGCGTCAGTCAGATCACTCGAATAGGCCACGGTTTGATGGTGCCGGTCAACATTCTGGGCGCACTCGCCAAATAGAACACAGCCCCTTAGGGGATGAGCACCACTCGTCCAAAGGACTGACGACTCTCGATGTAGGCGTGCGCGCCTTCGGCGTCCGAGAGCGGGAACTCCCGGTCGATGACCACGCGCAGTTCGCCCTTCGCCACATCGTCGAGCAGCGCCGCGACCATGTCGTGCGCGCGCGAATAGAAGAACAACTCGGCCCCCATGAAGTAGCCCGACAGCGTCTGGTTATTCCCCCGCATCCGGGAGATATCGACCCGCTCGGCGCTCGAACGTCCCGCGTCACCCACGCTGACGCAGCGCCCGCGGTACGCGAGCACGTCAAGACTCCCCTGCAGCGTGATCCCGCCCACCGAGTCGACGACGACGTCAACCCCCCGTCCTTCGGTGAGTCGGCGCACCTCGGTGACGAAGTCGTGCGTCAGGTAGTTGATTCCCTCGTCGAGTCCGAGCGACTTGAGGCGTTCGAGTTTCTCGTCACTGGACGCGGTGGAGAGCACGCGTGCGCCGGCGCGCTTGGCTAACTGGATGGCCGCGACGCCCACGCCGCCTGCTCCCGCGTGAATCAACACCGTCTCACCCTCTTTGAGATGACCGAACTCAAAGAGACAGTCGGCCGCGGTGCCGAAGGGAATCGGCACGCACGCCGCTTCTTCGGTGGTGACGCCGTCGGGGATCGCCCAGGTGAACGCGGGTAGCGAAGCGCGCAGTTCGGCGTGCGATCCATCCACGCCGGTCGTGACGACGCGGTCACCGACCGCGAAGCCCGTGACCTCGTCGCCGAGCGCCACTACGACGCCGGCGCACTGGTAGCCAACGATGTGGGGCACGCGACTCATCTCGCCGCGCAGGCGGTTCAAGGTGTCGCCCCCTTCGATGCTGATCGCCTCGACCCGCACCAGCACTTCCTGAGGCGAGACGGCGGGATCGGCAACCTCCTCGTAGCGAAACACGTCCGGCGACCCGGTTTCGTAGTAGACGGCTGCTTTCATGCTCTCCCCCAATGAGTCACGTTCACCCTCGTTCTAGCGGTCGCGAACCCCGCTGTGCCGTGCCCTCAGCGAAAGGAAAGCGCGACCGGCACGCGCTTGGAGTGATCGGAGGAGGACGCCGGACGAATCGTCACGGCCTTGGCGGCGAGCGCCGTCTCACCGTGACCGAAGACGCACTCGGGGTCGGGGTCGGTCATCTCGAGTCCGGTGAAGAACTTGGCGGCCATGCAGCCCCCACGACAGGCGTCAAAGGAACCACACGAGGAGCACGCCCCGGGGTTGCCCGGCTCGCGCAGTGAACGAAAGAGCTCGCTCTCACTCCAGACCGCCCGAAAACCGGCGTCGCGGACGTTCCCCGCCAAGAACTCGTCGTGAATCACGAAGGGACAGGCGTAGACGTCACCGATCGGATCGATCAAGCAGACGACTCGTCCGGCACCGCAGAGGTTCAGTCCCTCGAGGGGACTCCCCAAGGCGGAGAGGTGAAAGAACGAGTCGCCGGTCAACACGTTCGGTCGCTCCAGCAGCCACCGATAGAGCCCACGGTTCTGCTCGAGCGTGGGGTGGAGTTCGTTCCAAACCTCGACGCCTCGTCCCGAAGGACGCAATCTCGTCAGGCGTAACTCGGCGCCGTAGGAGGCGGCGAGTTGCTCGAAGGCGTCGAGTTGATCGACGCTCTCGCGGGTCATCACGACCGAGATCTTGAACTGGCCGAAGTCGGCGGAGCGCAGGTTGTCCATCGCCCGTCGGGCCGCGTCGTAGGAGCCAACTCCGCGCACCTTGTCGCTCGTCGACGCGTCGGCGCCGTCGATGGAGATCTGAATGTCGAGGTAGTCGATTCCCGCCAAGCGACGCGCGGCGGCGGCGTCGATGCGGGTGCCGTTGGTCGAGAACTTGACGCCGACGTGCTGGCCGACCGCGTGCTCGACCAGCTCGAAGAAGTCGCGGCGGATCATCGGTTCACCGCCGCCGATGTTGATGTAGAAGATCTGCATGGCGGCGATCTCGTCGATCAGCGCCGTCGCCTCGCTCGTCGAGAGTTCGCGCGGGTCACGTCGACCCGAGGAGGAGAGACAGTGCGTGCAGGCCAGGTTGCACGCGTAGGTGAGCTCCCACGTCAGACAGATCGGCGCGGCGAGTCCCCGCTCGAAGCGGTCGCGAAGGGAGGACTCAGCGCCCATCGAGCAACTCCGACGCGGCGAGGGAGGCGAGAGCCACCACGTAGCGATCTCGTTGGTGGGCGTCGATGAGTTCGCGGACCGCGGCCTCGGCGCTGTCGAACTCTGCGAGTCGACGCACCAGGGTGACGAGCTCTCGAGACTTCAAGAACACCAGTCGTCGGGTGACGTGGTGGTATGCGAGGGCGCCGAAAGACTCATCGCGCAGCGACACCTGCGCGCTGAGCGACCAGGGTCGAGTGACGTCGAAGGTGTCGAGCGCCGAAAGGGGCACGGCTTAGTAGACGCCGCAGAGACCGTCGATGGAGACCTCTTCGATGAGTAGTTCCTCGGCTTCGGCGTCAATCACGACAACGTCTGCGAATTGGGTCTCTGGGGTCACGGTTCCTCCTCGAACGACACCATTCTGCCCTATCCGACGTGGGCCCTTGGGGCGGGCGTGAAAGACTTCGGGCGTGAGCGAGCTGGTCCCCCTAACGCCAAGGCCGCCGGAAGATTCACTCGCCGTCGGCACCCGAGTGGTGCTCGACGAGCACGTCAGGTTCGTCGATCGAGACCTCCTGAGCGGCGGCAGTCCGTGGCGGCTCCTGCGCCTGACGGGCGCGTCACGCGCAATCGCCGAGCGCTGGCGAAGTGGAGACGTCGTGCGCAACGGTGAGGAGCGCTTCGCCCGCACGCTCGTCCAACAAGGCTTCGTGCAGCCACGATTCGAGCGCGAGCTCGAACTCGGTCACATCGACGTCGTCGTGCCGGTCTATGACAACGTGACGCAACTCGACGCGCTGCTCGAAGAGTTGCGGGGCTTTCACGTCACCGTCGTCGACGACGGCTCGCCTGACGGCGCCGCCGTCGCCGAGTGCGCCGAGCGTCGTGGTGCGACGTTGCGACGTCTCCCGCGCAACTCCGGTCCCGCGGCCGCGCGCAATTTCGGTGCGCACTCGACGACCCGCCCGTTCCTCTGGTTCATCGACTGCGACGTCCGCCTGGGCGACGCCCACGAGGTGGCCCAACGCCTCTACTGCGACCTCGCCGATCCGCTCCTCGCCGCGTGCGCGCCCCGCGTGTGCGGGGCGGGCGGACCGGGTTGGCGCGATCACTTCGAAGAGAGCTTCGGACCACTGGACATGGGTGAGCGAAGTGGTCTGGTGAGCGCGCGCGGCGCCGTCCCCTACGTACCGAGCGCCTGCCTGTTGGTGCGGCGAGCGGCCTTCGGCGAAGGGTTCGACGAGGCGTTGCGCGTCGGCGAGGACGTCGATTTCGTGTGGCGCCTCGCCGAGAGTGGCTGGCTGGTGCGCTACGACGCCGACGTCGTTGTTCGCCACCCAACGAGGGGGAACTGGCGAACGTGGTGGCGACAGCGCGCCGACTACGGTGCGTCCGCCGCGCCGCTCTCCAAGCGCCACGGGTCGCGACTCGCGCCGCTTCGCGCTGACGCGTGGACCCTGGTCGCATGGTCGTCGGTGCTGCTGGGTAAACCAGCGATCGGCGCGCGAATCGTGCGAGGTGCTCGCAACCACGCCCGCGACGGGGTGTTTCGCTCCGAGGAGAACCCCCACGAGAGCGCGAATGAGATCGTCGCGCGCAACATGGTGAGCGCAGGTGGTCCAATGGCGCGGGCCGTCATTCGAACCTTCGGCGCCGTCGTCCTCGTCGCGGCCCTGCACCCGCGGCTCCGTCAGCGGACGCTGATCCTCTTCGCTGTAGGCACGCTGTGGAGGTGGCGCCGCCGTCGCGTGCACCTCCGCGACCTGCCGCTCGGCGTCGCCGACGACCTCGCCTACGGGGTGGGCGTCTTTGCGGGCGCGTGGCGCCATAAGACCCTTCGCCCGCTCACCCCCGACATCACCAAGTCCGCACTCGGCCTTAGGGAAGTCTTGGGTCTCTCGGCACTCCGGGGGTCGACCACTTCCCTTCCTCTGTCCTGATACCACTCTGGTATCATTCAACTATGGCCTTTACTGTGCGAACGGACGACGAACTTGAACGGGCGTTGAGCGAGCTCTCCGAGAGCGAGGGAGCCTCGCGTCAAGAGATTGTTCGCCGAGCGGTGCTTGATCGGTACGAACGCTCCGCTCACCGCGAGCGGGTGGACCGAGCGACGACGGAGATGATGGCTCAATGGGGTGACGTCATCGAGCGGCTCGCTTCGGCGTGAGTGATCCGGAGTACCTTTCGCTCGAGGACGCGGTCTCGTTACTGCGCGCCCTGCGCGTCGGTCCCATTCGCGATGTCGGACTGCTCGATTCGGCGCTCGCGCGACCGAGGTCCAGCGCCTTTGGCGACGACGCGTATCAAAGCATTGAACTCAAGGCCGCGGCGCTGCTGCACTCGTTGGTCAAGAACCATCCGCTGGTCGATGGGAACAAGCGGCTCGGATGGCTCTCTGCGACAGTCTTCTTGCGACTGAATGGTCACCGGCCGACGCTCAGTCACGACGACGCCTTTGGACTGGTCGTCAACATCGCGGGCGGCGATCTGGCGCTGAGTGACATTGCGCGCCGACTCGCCGTCGAGGTCGACGTCGCAGCCCCTAGGCGGGACTAGCCGAAGGTGAAGTCGTAGGCTTCGACACCCGGTGAGACCTTCATCACCAGCGTGCCCGCCGAGGTGGCCTTCGCGTGGAAGAGGGTGTAGAGCCGCGGCACCCCGGTTACTTCGAAGGTGGTCGGCGGAGCGCCGTCGCCGGTCGACACCGTCACCGAGCCCGTGCCACCCATGACGAGATAGATGTCTTGAGCTTGGTAGTTCAACTCCAGCGCGGCGTCCTTGCCGGCCGTGGCCTCTTGGGCGTGGTCGGTCCACACCCCGCGGAACGCGAACTGACCGGTCCCCAGTGAGGCCGGGAACTGGTAGCTCACGGCCACGTTCGGCTCCGGTGCGGCGGTGTTCGCGAGGTACTGGACGCGCTCGTAGCCCACGTAGGACTCGGGGTTCGTGGGTTCGGTGGGGGTCAGGTTGGGCTCACTCGTACGCGGCGGCAACCTGAGTCCCGGATGCGCCGCCACGAGCAACTGGCGGATCAGGTTCTCAGTCAAGGCGTAGTCGCCTTCGCCGAACTCGTCGTGTCGCACCACGCCGTTCGCGTCGATGAGGTAGTCGGCGGGCCAGTACTCGTTGTCGTAGGCGTTCCAGGTCCCGTAGTTGTCGTCCACCGCCACCGGGTAGTCGACCCCGAGGGTCTTCGACTCGGCGCGCACGTTGCTCACCACGTGTTCGAAGGCGAACTCCGGGGTGTGCACGCCCACCACGACGAGTCCGTCGGACTTGTAACGGTTGTACCAGGCCTCCACGTGGGGCAAGGTGCGCTCACAGTTGATGCAGGAGTACGTCCAAAAGTCCACCAGCACGACCTTGCCGCGCAGGTCCTTCACGGAGAGCGGTTTGTCCCCGGGGGTGTTGAGCCACGCGGTGACGTCGGTGAAGTTGGGCGCGACGCCACACTTTTGTAAATCGGGGTCGCCGGGAGTACAGACGCTGAGCGATCCGTCGGTGCTCCCCTTGGTGCCCTTGAGGGCGTTCAGTTGATGACGAACGGTGGCCGAGCCCTCGAGGTGCTGCTGCAGGGCGTTGGTGTAGCCCGGGACGTCGGTCTGGAGGGAGTTGAACAGGCTCGTGCTGATGGCGATCGCCATCACGATCAGCACCACGCCCCCGGCGCGTCGCAACGTCGGACCCTTTTGGCGCAAGGAGCGAGCCCGCTCGACGAGTGCGCCACCGGCTAGGGCGATGAAGAGCAGGGGGACCGCGGCGCCGAGGGAGAACGCCAGGGTCACCAGCAACGTCAAGAAGCTGACGTGCTCTTTCGCCCCGAGCACGATGATCGTCGACAGCACCGGGCCGGCGCAGGGTACGAACACCAGTCCGAGCGCCAGACCGATGACGAAGCCCCCGCGCGAGAGCGCCGGCTGTCGCGCGACGAAGCGGGCGAAGGGCCGCTCGACGAGCTCGCCCAGTCGCGGGACGACCAGACCGATGCCCACCACGATCAAGAGCCCGATACCGAGGTCGCGCAAGAAGTCTTGAGGAAGGTGAAAAAGCGACACGATCTCCGTACCGGCCAACACCAAGATGGTGAAACTCACCACGAGACCGAGCACGATCGACAGCGCCCGGCGCCAGGTTGACGGCGACTCGGTCGTCGCCCCCGCGACAAAGACCACGGGTAAGACCGGCAGCACGCACGGCGAGATCCCCGCAATGAGACCTGCTACGAATCCGATGAGAATGAGCAACACGTGGTGGCTTTCTGAGCGAGCACGGGCCGCGACCATTCACGGACGCGCCACGCTGCAGTCCTCGCGCGGGTCGACGGCGTTACACGCCTCCACCGTCACAATATTCGACCGGAGTTTCTCCCGAAGTACGCGTCGGACGCGTCGATCGGACGCCGTCTACAGGACGGCGGTGACCTTACGATTCCGTGCTCGAGAGCCGCCAGCTCGCAAGATGCCCTGGCCCTCTTCACGGATCGAGAGTCCGTGATACCCCCGGCGCCCCACCTGCGCCAGCAAGTATCGACCCACCGCGACAGCCCGCTCTCGACTCAGCACCGCGTTGAAGGCCGTTCCCCCCACGTCATCGGTGAAGCCGAGGAGTGAGAGAGCGTGGACGTTCGCGCGAGCAATCATGGTCGCGAAGCGCGAGAGCGCACGACGATCCTGCGGCGTCAGGGTGTAGGAGTCAAAGGCGAAGTGCGCGATGGTGAAGACGTGCACCGACGTGTGGCCCGTCGCCGATCCCTTCGGCGCGCCCGGCGCGGTCACCACCGTTACCTCCGCGCTGTACTCAAGCGCTTCGGGGACGCCGCTGAAGGTGCAGGTCGTGGCCGTCGTCGTCGAGCATCGTTGCCCGCCGGGCTCGAGCGTGACGTCGTAGCCGAGGACGGCGCCACTGGCCGATCCCAGAGGGGCCGCCCAGTTGACCGTCACCGTCTCGCCCACGGACGACACCGTGACGTCGCCGGGCGTGGGGGTCACGGCGACACTGAAGGAGAACGTTGCCGTCCCCGCCGGGGAGTCACCCACCGCGTTGATTGCGACGACGGAGATCGTGTAGTCGGTGCCGCCGACGAGTCCAACCAGTTCGCAACTCGTCGTCGCGCTCTCGCAGCTCGCACCTTCCGGCGAGGTTGTCACCTCGTAGTCCGTGATTGCTGACGAACCCGACGAGGAGGGCGGCGCCCACGTCACCTCGACGCCGCCCGATCCCGGCGCGCCGGCGACGTCGAGCGGCGCGCTCGGCGCGTTGTGGCGCACGGCTGGCACCACCGTGATCGTCTGTTGAACCTGAGTAGCGGGGAGGATGTTGCCCTGGCCCGCCTGGTTGGCGTCGATCACGCAGGATCCAGGCGCAGAGAACGTCACGACGCCCGCCGAGAGAGAGCAGATTGAAGAGCTCGAGCCATCAATCGTGATCGTGACGGTGAGGTTGGCGCTCGAGTTCGCCACCGGCGTGTAGGTGGAGTTAACGAAGGCGTTGTTCGGCGGTGTCGACGTGAAGACCAGCGTCTGGTTCTCGCTGAAGGTCACCGTCGTCGCGGTCGAACTACGGCTCGTGTAGTTGCCGTCGCCGGCCTTGGTCGCGGTCACGAGACAGGTGCCCGCGCCGCTGGCGTGTAGGACGCCCGGACTCGGTTGGGTACAGGTGGTGGTGCCGTTCGCCACGACGTAGGTGACTGCGCCGCTGCCCGACCCGCCCGCGGTGGCGAGCGTGAGATCGATTCCGATCGTGCCCGCGGTGGTCGTGACCGTGAGGGGCGACTGCGTGGCCAGGGCAACGGAGTACATGACGGTGGCGCTGTGAGAGGTGTTGAAGTTCCCATCGCCGGAGTAGAAGGCTTCGAGCGAATCGGTCCCCGTCGGCAAGGTCGTCGTCGTGCACTGCGCACTACCCGCCGAGATCGCGACCGCGGCGCAGTTCGTGATGCTGACACCGCCGGCTTCGAAGTTGACGCTGCCCGTCGCGCCCGAGGTCACCGTCGCGGTCAGCGTCACCGATCCGCCGTAGGTCGAGCTACTCGGACTCTCGCCCAACGACGTCGTCGAATTTGATTTGTTGACGGTGAAGGTCGTCGGGGCCGTGGCGACCGAGTTGTAGTTGGCGTTGCCCGCCATCGTCGCGGTCACGGTGCACGTGCCGCCCGAGGTGTAGGTGAGTACCGCGCCGAGCACCGAGCAGTTCGCGCTGTTGCCGGTTCCGCTGACGACGTAGGTCACGGTGCCGCCCGTCGTCCCGCCGGTGGTACCCAAGGTCACCGTATTCGAGGGGCTCAACGCGAAGGTTGTCGACGTCGTGGAGAGGGTGAGGGCGCTCTGGTTCGCCGCCGCCACGACGAAGTTCGCCGCGGCGCTCTGGGAGGACGCGTACGTGGAGTTACCTGAGTAGAAGGCTTCGAGCGAATCGGTCCCCGTCGGCAAGGTCGTCGTCGTGCACTGCGCACTACCCGCCGAGATCGCGACCGCGGCGCAGTTCGTGATGCTGACACCGCCGGCTTCGAAGTTGACGCTGCCCGTCGCGCCCGAGGTCACCGTCGCGGTCAGCGTCACCGATCCGCCGTAGGTCGAGCTACTCGGACTCTCGCCCAACGACGTCGTCGAGACGGATCCCGGGACCACGGGGATGAGCGGCGAAGAACGAAGGCTGTACTCGGTGTGGACGTTGACCGACTGGATCGAAATGTAGTAGGTGGTGCCATTGGAGAGTCCGCTCAGCGTGCAGCTGAGCGTCGCGGTGGTGCACGACGTCACTTGGCTACCGCCGATCGCCGCGGTGAAGGCCGTGACCGTGTAGGTCGCAATCGCCGCACCGTTGTTGTTCGGGGCAACCCAGGTCACGGTGACCTGTCCGGAGCCGGCAACGTAACTCGTCGTGGCGTTGGCGGTCGGGTCCGGGGCGGCGTAGGGCGTGCCCGGTTCGGCGTTCGAAGCGGGTCCCGGTCCGATGGCGCTGGTGGCGCGGAGTTCGACGCTGTAGGCGGTGCCGTTGGTGAGATTGGAGATGGTCATCGGTGACGTCGTCCCCGTCGCGGCGTGCCAGGTCACCCCACCGTCGGTCGAGTACTGGTAACCAGTGATGAGATTGTTGATGTCTTGGGTGCCGGCGGTGAAGGGAACCGACACGTAGGCGTCGCCGACGGTGAGGGCGCTCAGTGTGGGCGCACCCGGGAGGGCCACCGGCTCCGTCGACACGCGCGGGTTCGAGGCCGGACCAGTTCCAGCCATATTGGTCGCGGTGACCGAGAAGTAGTAGGTGGTGTCGTTCGTCAACCCGGCGATCACGCAGGACAGTGAGGCGGAGGTGCACGTCGCGACGGCACTGCCGCCACTGGCCGCCGTGAAGGCGGAGGCGGTGTACGTGGTGACCAGCGAACCGCCGTTGCTGAGCGGGGCGCTCCAGGCGACCTGCGCTGACGCGGCGGCACTCGTCGCCTGGACGTTGACCGGCGCGCCCGGCAAGGTGTACGGCGTGCCGGTCATCGCGGCCGATCCGGGGCCGGGGCCGACGCCGTTGTCGGCCCGGATGATCACGCTGTAGAGCGTGCCGTTGGTGAGCGAGGAAATGGTGAAGGGGTCGGCCAGGGTTCCCGCGCTGATCCAGGTGGTCCCGCCGTCGAGCGAATAGTCGACTCCCGACACCGGGGATCCACCGTCCGTGGACGACGTGAACGGCGCGTAGGTCACCGACAACGCCGAGTCGCTCGGGGTGATCGCGGTAATCGTCGGCGCGTTGGCGGCGGTCAGCGTGACCCCCACCTGGTACACCGATCCCGGTCCGGCGCCATTGGTATTGAGGGCGCGCAGCTCGACGCTGTAGGTCGTGCCATTGGTCAGTCCGGTAATGGTGATGGGCGAGGTGGTCCCGCTCGCGGTGGTCCACGCGCCGAAGGTGGTCGTGCCCGCGCCGACGCTCGTGGCGTACTGGTAACTCGTGATCGGCGATCCACCCGTGTAGCCAGGGACGAACGCCACCTGCAGCGAGACGCCGTCACCGCCCGGCGTAATTGCGGTGATGGTCGGCGCGCCGGGCAGCGCGCTGGGTGTACCGCTCGCGGGTGAGGAACTGGCGCCGCCACCGGCGGAACTCACCGCGCGCAACTCAACCGAGTACAACGTGCCATTGGTCAGTCCGCTGATGGTCAGCGGCGAGGCGGTGACACCGCCGGAGATCCAGGTGGTCCCGCCGTTGAGGGAGTACTGATAGTCGGTGATCGCCAGGCTCGAACTGGCGGCCGAAAAGGCCAGCGTCAACGAGCCGTCCGATGGCGTGACGGTGGTGATGTTCGGCGCCCCGGGCGGTCCGGTCGGGGTCACCGGTGCCGGAGGGGACGAAAAGGCGCCCTGGCCAATGGAGTTGACGGCGGCGACTTCGAACTCGTAGGTCGTCCCGTTGGTGAGTCCGGTCACGGTGCACGAGGTCGAGGTGCCGGTGCATTCCGGTGCGCTCGTCCAACTCGAGTACGGACTCGTCGCGTACTGCACCACGTAGTTTGAGATGCTCGTCGTACCGGTGTTGCTCGGGGCACTCCAGTAGAGCGCCACGTTGGTATTACCGGGCGTACCGTTGACGCTCGTCGGCGCGCTCGGCGATCCCGTGGAGTATGAGAGCACGACCGAGCCGTTCGCGTTGTCGTTGCTGTAGTAGTTGTATTGGGCACTCAAACCGCTGAGCCCGCCGGTCGAGTTCTCCCCGGGGTACCCACCAAGTCCGAACCACTCATCCGACGTGCCCGAGCCGAACTCCACCAGTCCCGCCGAGCCGCCCTGGGCCCCACCGCCGCCGCCCGCACCACCACCGCCGTCGCACTGCTCGCCAGTGACCTGGTGACACGCGGTGTAGACGGACTCGCCGTACTGACCGGTCGTCGACGTCTGGTCCGGCCGTGACTCGTAGGTGGGCACGGAGATCTGCCCGAGCGTCGGGGCGTACTGACCGCTGCCGCCCGAACCACCCGAACCACCGGCCACGATGGTCGCCACGCTCGACGGCGATCCGCTCGTGCCGACCTCAACGACGGAGGCGGCGCCGCCGGATCCGCCGTACCCCGAGCAACCCGAGGGACCGGGCGAGCCACCTGCACCACCCGCGTACCCGCCCAGAGGATTAGTCCCCCCGACCGCGTCGTTCGGGTCACCGGTGGCGTAGTTGGAGCCAGTGCTGCACACGTTCCAATCTGGCGAGTCGGCGCCGCCTTGCCCGACGCCGACGGTGAGCACTTCACCGGGTGTCACGGTGATGGTGCCCGTGACCACGCCTTGGTAACCGCCGAGGGGCGCGGTGCCCGAGGCGTCGCGTCCTCCCTGGCCACCCTCGGCCCCGGTGACGGTCATCGTGATCTGGGTGACGTTGGCGGGGACGGTCAACGTTTCGGCAGTGCCGGTGTAGCTGTAGGTGTCGGTGACGGTGGTGCCAGATGTGACCGTCGTCACCGCGCTGGCGACGGTGGCGGACAGGGTGCTGGCGCCGGCCAGTACGAGGAAGCTCACGAGCAACGAGGTCGAAACCTCGCGCCCTCGACGTCGCATCGAGGAGCGACGAATCAGGTCGAAGGGACGGCGTTCACCGTCACGAACTACGCCCTGGTAACGCCCCATGACGGACAACGCTAGATGAGTTATCTGTATTCACCGTGGATACTCGATTGAAAATCTAACTTTTTCAGACCACCCAATTGAACGTCTCACTACGCATCACCGCCTTGAGCCGCTACGCGTTCTCCCTGTTCAGCGGGGAGCGCGGTCACGTCGGTCGCCGGAGAGACGAGCTATCAGGTGTGCCTGAACTGAGGGCCACTCGTCCTCGGTAACGGAGAACATGGCACTGTCGCGCAGCCGATCTTCTTCCCCGGCGGCCAGCGAAGGTTGCCAGTGTCGGAGCGTTCCCTCGTAGCTGGCACCCAGGCGTTCAATCGCTGCTCGGGTGCGCTCGTTGCGTGCGTCGGTCTTGATGTCGACACGACCGACGGACCAGGTCGAGAACGCGTACTCCAACAACAGCAGCTTCGCCTCGACGTTGATACCGCTGCGCTGGGCGGAAGCGGCCAGCCACGTACCGCCGACCTCGACGGCGAAGGGTGGCTGCTGCGGCGACACGCGACGGATGGTGAGGAAACGGGTCGCTCCCACGATCCGTCCCGTGGTCGCATCGACCTGGACGAAGGGCACGCACTCACCATTGGCCCATCCTTCGAGCAACTCCTCAACGTGGGCCGACATTGCTGCCTTCGTCGCGGGGACTCTCGTAAAGCCGTAGGTCGAACGGTCCTCCGAGGCGGCGGCGACGAGGTCGTCGAGCGCATCAAGCGTCATCGGATCGAGGCGCACCAGACGACCCGTCAGGGTCGGGATCGGTAGAGCTGCGTTCATCGAACGGTCCACGTTGGTGTCGTCGAAAGAGCGCGGCGGGCCACTCCGGCGCCCGACCACCGACGTGGCGATTCGAACGTGCAGCATCGCTCTCGGGGCACTTTCGTCACGGCCTCTCTCTCGTCACTCTGCGTGCCATCTTCTCACTACTCCCCACACCATCAAATTTGCGCCACGGACTGTCCCGCGAGAGCCTGGGCGTTCGTCCGTACGCGAGTACCGTGAGGCCGTGAACACGAAACGCCAACTTGGACGAGCGTTCGTCGTCGTTGGCTACTCGCTCGTCGCCGTCGGCGCCGTCATCCTCTCCGTCTTCAACCTCTCCCAGAGTTACCTCGGCGCCGATAACCCGCGCGCCGTCCTGGACTACGTCGCGAATCCGTTGTCGTTGCTCGCGGGGCTCTTCGCGTGGTGGTTCCTCAGCGCCCTCGTAGTCACCGAGGATCGTCAGGTGGCGCTGGTGCGACGTGCGTTCGTCGGCCTCTCGATACAGGCGCTCGCCACCTCGATCACCTTCTTCATCGTCGTGACCTCGGGCATTGGTCTCAGTTGGCCGAACGCGAGTTTCTGGCTCGACGCCATTGGTCAAGTGAGCGCGGCGGTCGGTTTCTTCGTCATCTACCTCAGTTACCGATTGACGACGATCCCAACGCCCGACCTCGACCTTCCTGAGAACGCCGCCCACCAATACTGAGCGGGCGGTTCCTAGAAGCGAACGACCCCGCGGACGTTCTTGCCTGACTCGAGGTCGTCGTAGCCCTGTTGCACGTCCTCGAGCGCGTACTCCTGGGTGATGAGCTCGTCGATGTGGAGTTTCCCCTCGTGGTGAAGACGAAGCAGTCTCGGCACCTGCACCCGCGGGTTCTCCGAGCCAAACACCGTCCCGCGTAGCTCTTGGTTGAGCATCGAGAGCATGAACAAACTCAGTTCGACCTTCGTGTCGGTGAAGGGCGCGAGCGCTGTCACGACGATGACGCCGCCCTTGGCGGTGATCGAGCGAGCCTGCTCGACGAGTTCGCCGGTCATCGAGCCCACCGTGATGATCACCACGTCGCAGTTGCGACCCATCGTGAGCTCGGGCAGGATGTTAAAGGCCGCGTCCAACGTCGTCGCGCAACCGTGCGTCGCGCCGATCTTGAGCGCTCGGTCCACCTTGGACTCGTTGGTGTCAATGGCGATAACCGCCCGCGCTCCCGCGTGGATGGCGCCCTGGATGGCCCCCGATCCCACGCCACCACAACCAATCACCGCCACCGTGTCCCCGGGCTTGACGCCGCCGCGGTTCACGGCCGAGCCGAATCCCGTCGAGACGCCACAGGAGATCAGCGCGGCGGCCCGCAGATCGAGCCACGGTTCGATGCGAATCAGGGACGCCTCGTGGACGACGATGCGTTCGGAGAAGGTGCCCAGTTGACACATGCGGTTGAGCGCCACGTCGCCCAGGTGGTGTCGCCAGGTGCCGTCGGAGATCATCGGACCCATGAGCGTGGTCGCGCCCATGTTGCAGATGTAGCTCTGGCCCGCGACGCAGTACTCGCAGCGCCCGCACGAAGGAATGAACGACACCGCCACGTGGTCGCCGGGCGCGACCGAGGTCACGCCCTCACCCACCGACTCGACCACACCTGATCCCTCGTGACCGCCGATGATCGGGTACGGCGAAGGACGGCCGATCAGCATCTCGGTGGTCGCGGCGTCGGGGAACATCTCGCCCGAGCGCAGGTGCTCGTCGGAGTGGCACATCCCCGCGAAGGCCATCTTCACCTTCACCTCGTAGGTGTGCGGCTCGTCGATCTCGATTGTTTCGCTGTGCCAGTGACCCTTGGGCTCACTGACGATAGACGCCTTGACTTCCATGCGATCCCCCTAGAACTCTCGGCTGACGCCGTCGTCCGTACTCTACCGAGGACCGGGGACCGCGTTCCCTACATTTGCGCCGGGGCGTCGATGCCGAGGACCGAGAGCCCGAGCTCCAAGGCTCGGGCCGTCAGATCACAGAGCGCGAGGCGCTCTGCGCGCAAGGCGCCTTCGGCGGCGAGCACCGGGCAGGTGTCGTAGAAGGACGTGAAGCGCTGCGCGAGGTCGAAGAGGTACGTGCAGAGACGGTGCGGTTGGAGACTCGCGAGGGCCGAGGTGAACGCCTCGGGCAGCGCCAGGAGGCCCAGCGCCAATGATCGCTCGGCGGGGGCCGCGAGGGCGAAGTGCGCGTCACCGGGCACGAAGGGCGTCCCGGAACGGCGGAAGATCGAGCGGACTCTCGCGTGCGCGTACTGCAGGTACGGTCCGGTGTCGCCCTCGAAGGCGATCATGCGATCTAGGTCGAAGACGTAGTCGTGTTGGCGTTCCGTGGAGAGGTCGGCGTACTTGATGGCCGCGCGCGCGATCTGTTCGGCGAGGTGGTACTTCGCGTCGCCGTCGAGGTCCGTCCCGCGATCGTCGAGGATCACGAAGGCTCGCTCGATCGCCTCGTCGATCAGCGCGACGAGCTTCACGGTCTCACCACTGCGGGTCTTGAACATCTTGTGATCGGGCCCCAGCACGTTGCCGAAGGTCACGTGCTCGCAGCGCACGCTGTCCGGTAGCCAGTCGGCCTGGCGGGCGACCGCGAAGACCATCTCGAGGTGCTGGGCCTGGGGAACCCCGACGACGTAGAGCATCTCTTGGGCGTGCAGCGTGCCCACTCGGTCACGTATCGCCGCTAGGTCACTCGCGGCGTAGCCGTATCCCCCGTCACTCTTCCTCACGATGAGCGGCAACGGCTCGCCGTCGCGATTCTGGAACCCCTCGGGGAAGACGCACAGCGCACCTTCGCTCTCGACGAGTAAGCCCGCTGCCCGCAAGTCCTCGACGACACTTTCGAGCAGATGGTTGTAGTACGACTCGCCCACGACGTCCTCGGCGCTCAAGGTGACGTCGAGCTTGTCGTAGACCTCGCTGAAGTAGGTGATCGACTGATTGACCAGCACGTGCCAGAGTCGCAACGTCTCGGGGTCGCCACCTTGGAGGGCCACGACGCGCGCTCGGCTGCGTCCCTTGAAGGCGTCACTCGAATCGAACTTCGATCTCGCCTCGCGATAGAAGCCGTCCAGGTCGCCGATAGAGAGCGTGGAGGCCGCGGCCTGTTCCCCGAGGTCAACGAGGTGCTCGATCAACATCCCAAAGGGCGTGCCCCAGTCGCCCACGTGATTGCGCGCGATGACGTGGTGTCCCGCGAAGCGGTAGATGCGAGCCAGCGCGTCACCGATGACCGTCGAGCGCAGATGTCCGACGTGCATCTCCTTCGCCACGTTGGGCGCCGAGTAGTCAATCACCACGCGCTTGGGGTTCGGCGCCGTGGCGACGCCCAGTCGTTCGTCGGCGGCCAGCTCGCCGAGTTGACGATCCAGGAACTCGGTCGTCACCGTGAGGTTGAGAAAGCCCGGTCCGGCGACCTCGACGGTCGCCACGTCGGCGAGATCCAGCGACTCGATGATCGTCGCGGCGACCTCACGAGGTGGGCGCGAGAGACGCTTCGCGAGCGCCATCACGCCGTTCGCCTGGTAGTCACCGCGCTCCGAGGTCCGCAGCACCGGATCGGCCCCCATCTCCAGTGCGTCGAAGGCGACTTGGAGGCGCTCACGCAACGTTTCGTAAGTCGACGTCATGGTCCTCAGTCTCGCACTTGGCCCGAATGGGCTGGCGACGAGGCGGAAACGTCACGACCAAAACACGGCAGAATGGAGCCATGAGCTCTTCAATGGATTCCTTTCACACCAAGCGGACCCTCGAGGTCGGGAACCGGTCGCTGACCTACTTCTCACTCGATAACGAGGCGCTCGCTGGCTTCGGCGTCGAACGTCTCCCCTACTCCATCAAGGTGCTCTTAGAGAACCTCTTGCGCCACGAAGACGGCGTCAAGGTCACCCGCGAGGACATCGAAGCACTCGCTCGCTGGGCGGAGCGACCCTCCGAACACGGCGAAGCGGCCGGCGACGAGGCGCGAGAGATCGCCTTCACCCCCGCACGGGTGCTGATGCAGGACTTGACGGGCGTCCCGGCGGTCGTGGACCTGGCGGCGATGCGTGACGCCATCGTGGCGCTCGGCGGCGAGGCGAAGCGGATCAACCCGCTGGTGCCGGTCGAACTCGTCATCGACCACTCGGTCATCTTGGAGCGCACCGGCACCGCGACGAGCTTCGACGAGAACGTCGTGATCGAATACGAACGCAACATCGAGCGCTACACCTTCTTGAAATGGGCCCAGAGCTCCTTCGAGCAGTTCCGCGTCGTACCCCCGGGCATGGGCATCTGCCACCAGGTCAACCTGGAGCATCTCGGCAAGGTTGTCTTCGAACTCGAGGGCGTCGCCTACTTCGACACGCTGGTCGGTACCGATTCGCACACCACGATGATCAACGGACTGGGCGTACTCGGGTGGGGTGTCGGGGGCATCGAGGCCGAGGCCGGCATGCTCGGCCAACCGGCGTCGATGTTGATCCCGCCCGTAGTGGGTCTGCGCATCGTCGGGGCGACCCGCGAAGGCGTCACCGCCACTGACGTCGTCCTCACCATCTCGCAGTTGCTCCGTCAACACGGCGTGGTCGGCAAGTTCGTCGAGGCCTACGGTCCCGGGGTCAAGGCGCTTTCCTTGGAAACCCGCGCCACCATCGGCAACATGTCACCAGAGTACGGGGCCACCTGCACGATCTTTCCCATCGACCAGGTCACGCTCGACTACCTGTCCTTCACGGGGCGAAGCGACGACCTGCTCGCGCTCGTCGAGACGTACGCCAAGGCTCAAGGGGTCTGGCACCACGAACACGCCCCCGAGGCGATCTACTCCGAGTACGTCGAACTCGATCTGGCGAGCGTCGAGCCGAGCCTGGCGGGGCCGCGCCGTCCCCAGGACCGCGTCTCGCTCTCGGGCGCTCGCGGCGCGTTCCGCGAGGCGCTCGGGCGTGAGCCCATTGAGGTCCACGGCGTCGAAGCGGCCGAGCACCTGCGCGACGGCGCGGTCGTCGTTGCCGCCATCACGTCCTGCACCAACACCTCGAACCCGGCGGTGATGGTCGCCGCGGGACTCGTCGCGAAAAAGGCCGTCGCGCGAGGTCTCACGGTCAAGCCCTGGGTCAAGACGTCCCTCGCCCCAGGTAGTCGCGTGGTGACCGACTACTTAGAGCGCGCGGAGCTCATCGAGCCACTGGACGAGTTGGGCTTCTACCTCGCCGGATACGGCTGCACCACGTGTATCGGAAATACCGGCCCGCTGCTCGAGGGCGTCTCCGAGGCGATCAACGAGCACGACCTTTCGGGCGTGTCGGTGCTCTCGGGAAACCGCAACTTCGAAGGTCGCATCCACCCCGACGTGAAGCAGAACTTCCTCGCCAGCCCGCCGCTGGTGGNNGCCGACCTCTGGCCGAGTGACGCGGAGGTCGCCGAGGCCGTACGCGCTTCGATCACCCCCGAGATGTTCAAGACCCGCTACTCGAGCGCCTTCGGCGGCGACGAGCGCTGGCAGGCGGTGCCGACGACCAA
>PLER01000091.1:5744-5870 GCA_003136495.1 Acidimicrobiaceae bacterium | reverse complement strand
GGAAACCACTCTAGCCGAGTTGAGAAAATCGCTGTGTTGTCAACTCCCCGACACCGGCGAGACCGTTGACCACAACGGGACTTGATCGACAAAACCAGCGAGGGTGAAACTGCCATTCACCGCCTC
>PLER01000091.1:5446-5688 GCA_003136495.1 Acidimicrobiaceae bacterium | reverse complement strand
AACGCGGTGACCGAAGGAACTCGTACGCCGCTCGGGTAGGTGTTGGGGTACGCAGGTCCCGCCCAGGAGCGTGCCGTATACGACGGGGTCGTGGTGGTTAGCCGGGTGAAGAGCGCAACGTCCACGGTGCTTAACGCGGCGGCCTGAGCGGCCGCTATCTCACTCGGCTCGTTCACCTCAACCGTCGGTACTCCGATGCTCCTCCAGTCCGCTTCCACGAGCGGCGCCACGGACTGATCGAG
>PLER01000091.1:0-5399 GCA_003136495.1 Acidimicrobiaceae bacterium | reverse complement strand
TGGCCCTGGGAGTAGATCGCCGACGCGGCGACCGACGGGGAGAACGTCACCTGGCCGAAGAGCTGGTCGATGATGCTCTGGCGCTGCACCGACCAGCTGAGCGCCTCGCGCACCCCGAGCACCGTGGTGAGCAACGTGCGCGGCGCGAAGGTCATCTCTTCGATGTCGGCCGACGAGCCAATGTGGCTCTCGAGGGTCGGCTCGCTGCTCAGCGCGAGCACCGCCGCGCGATTCACGTTCAAGCTGTAGGACGCGTAGGCGGCCGGCGTCGTCTTAGAGATGTTCGGCGTGTCGTTGATCACCACGCGACCGAAGCGATTGGTGTCGAGGGGCCATTCGTGGTTCATCACCAACACGAGGCGAGTCGGCGTGGCGCTCTGGACGACGTAGGGCCCGAGCGACGGCCGCGTCACCAGGTTCGAGATCGCACAGCCCGGGGCGCCGCCCATCTCCTCAACGTCGCGAAAGAGGAGTTCCCAGTCGGCGTAGGGGTGGGCAAAGACGGCCGTCACCGCGAGGCCGTTCGTCGAGACGCTCAGCGATTTGATCGCCCGGTAGCCGTCACTCACGACGCTCGTGAGCGCCCTCGCCTCGTGCCACCACGCCACCAGGTCCTCGCCCGAAAAGGTCGCGCCGTCGCTCCAGGTCTCGTTCGCCGCCACGGTGTAACGAACGGTCTCGGGCTGGAGCGAGGTCAGCTCCGCCGAGGAGATTGGACCGTCCTGGCCGACCAGCGCGCCGTTGAAGTTCGTCACGAAGGCCGAAGGACGGACGAGGTCGAGGACCGCGTCGGAGGTCGGCGTGGCGCCAGGATCGAGGAACGTACAACCGTTAAAGGGGCCGGGCAGGGAGAGCACCAGCGTGTGGCCGTTCTCGTTCGACACCTGGAGGGCCCCCGAGAGCGATATCGGCACCGCGACGGCCGCGACGGCGACGGCTGAGGACAGGACGAGGACGCGCCAGCGACGACGCGAACGCATCCTCGTTACTGCAGGCGTAGGTCGAGCGAGAGCGTCGCGAAGGTGAACACCAACGCGGTCGCGATCGTAATGCGGTCCAGGTTCCGCTCGACGACCGTCGAACCCGTCGCGGCAGCGCCCATGGAGCCACCCATCAAGTCCGAGATACCGCCGCCACGGCCCGAGTGCAAGAGGACGAGAAAGATCAACGCCACGGCCGATAACGCTTCAATTGTGATGATGACCCAGGTAATCACTGGTTCCTCCGATTAGCGCTTTATAGCGTAGCAGTCGTCACAGGCGTGCAGAATGGCGCAGAACGACTCGGCCTTTAACGACGCGCCGCCGACCAAGAACCCGTCGAGGTCGCTCGACCGCACCAACGTCCCGGCGTTCTCGGCGTTCACCGAACCACCGTAGAGTACCGGCGGCGCCCCCGCGAGTAGCTCCGCGAGCACCCCGCGCACGAGGCCACTCATCTGACTCACCTGTTCGGCGGTCGCGTTCACGCCCGTCCCGATCGCCCACAGCGGCTCGTAGGCGACGCTCACCAGCGGGTGGAACCGCTCCTCGAGGCCGCCGAGCGCACTGCGCAGCTGGGCCGCGACGAAGGACTCGTGCTCGTCAGCCTCGCGCACCGAGAGGGCCTCGCCCACACAGAGCACCGCGTGCAGACCGGCGCGCACGACGGCGCGCAGCGTGGCGGCGACGACCTCGTCGCTCATCGCGTAGTTCGTTCTGCGCTCGCTGTGGCCGACGATGACCCACTCGACGCCCAGGCGTTGGAGCATGGACACGCTGACCTCACCGGTGTGGGCGCCGTTCTCCTGGGGGTTGACGTGCTGCGCACCGAGGGCGACCGGGAGCCGTTCCGCGTCGAGGATCGAGCCCACGCTGCGCAGGTCGACGAAGGGCGGCGCGATCACCACGTCGGTGTGCTCGACGGGGTGGTTCTTTAACAAGACGCCCAGTTGCTGGGTCAGGTGCAGGGCCTCGACGAAGTCGAGGTTCATCTTCCAGTTCCCGATCACCAACGGTCGAACGCTCATCAGGCCCAGGGACTCTCGCGGAGGGCGCGTAGGCCCGGCAGGTCCCCGAGCTCCACCAGTTCGAGTGACGCCCCGCCACCCGTCGAGACGAAACTCACGTCGCCTTCGAGACCGTAGGACGCGAGCGCCGCGACCGAGTCGCCCCCACCGACGACGCTCACCGCCGGCGACGCGGCGATGGCGCGCGCGACGGCCTCGGTGCCCGCACCAAAGCGCGGGTCCTCAAAGACGCCCATGGGTCCGTTCCACATGATCGTGCGCGCGCCCTGGAGCGCGGCGGTGAAGATCTCGACCGACTGTGGACCGATGTCGAGTCCCTCGAAGCCGTCGGGGATCTCCTCACCGAACTCGCGGACTGCTTCACTCCCCCCGTCGGGTCCGAACGGCGCGCCCGCCGGCAGTCCTCGCGAGTCGACCGGGATCAAGATGTTGCCGCCGGCCAAGAGCTCCGCGCACTCCTCGACGTAGCGCGCGTCAAAGAGCGAGTCGCCGATGCGGTGTCCCTCCGAGGCGGCGAAGGTGTAGCGCATCCCCCCACCGACGATCACCGCGTCGGCCTTCGCGGCCAGCACCTTCATGATGCCCAACTTGTCCTTGACCTTCGCCCCACCGATGACCGCAATGAAGGGGCGCGCCGGTTCGTCGAGGAGCGCCAACAACGTCGCGACCTCGCGCTGGAGGTTGGCGCCACCCGCACTCGGCAGCAGCGTCGGGGGGACCATGATCGAGGCGTGGGCGCGGTGCGACGCGCCGAAGGCCTCATTGACGTAGTAGTCAAAGCCCGCGGTGAGTGAGGCACCGAAGTCGGGGTCGTTCGCTTCCTCGCCGGGGTGGAACCGTAGGTTCTCCATCAGTTCGACTCCCGGGCGCAGGACCTCGAGCGCCCGGCGCAGGGGCGCCACGCTGTAACGCTCGTCGACGCGGCCCTCGGGACGGCCGAAGTGCGTACAGAGCACCACCGTCGCGCCGCGCTCGACGAGCGCGTCGATGGTCGGCAGCGACGACCGCAGGCGAAAGTCGTCGGTGACCGTCGTCACGCCGTCGACCTCGGCGACGGGCGCGTTGAAGTCCACGCGCACCAGGACGCGCTTGTTCCTCAGGTCGCCCCAACGCTCGATGGTGGGAAGCGTGCTCGCCACGGACTAGCGACCGACGTAGCGCGCGAGGTCGACCAGACGGTTCGAGTAACCCCACTCGTTGTCGTACCAGCCAAAGACCTTGATCAACGACTTCGCCTCGTCGATGGGCTGGACGATGGTCATGAGCGAGTCGAAGGTGCACGACGCGGTCGTGCCGACGATGTCCGAAGAGACGATGGGCTCGTCGGTGTAGACGAGCACGCCCGAGAGCGCGCCGGCGGCCGCGGCTTTGAAGGCGTCGTTGATCTCCTCAACGGTCGTCGAGCGCACGATGGCGGTGAAGTCGGTGATGCTACCCACGGGGATGGGCACGCGCAACGACGTGCCGTCGAGACGACCCTTCATGGAGGCGAGGACCAAACTGGTCGCCCGCGCGGCGCCGGTCGAGGTCGGGACGATGTTGATGGCGGCCGCCCTCGAGCGACGCAGGTCCTTGTGCGCCAGGTCCAGCAGGTTCTGGTCGTTGGTGTAGGCGTGGATCGTCGTCATGAGGCCGGTCGTCACGCCGAAGGCGTCATCGAGGACCTTCACCATCGGCACGAAACAGTTCGTCGTGCACGAGGCGTTGCTCACGATGTGCTGGGTGGCCGCGTCGTAGGTGTTGTCGTTGACGCCGACGACGAAGGTTCCGTCGACGTCGGTCGCGGGCGCCGAGATGATGACCTTGCGCGCGCCGGCGCTCAGGTGCTGAGCCGCCGAGTCACGCGTCGTGAAGCGCCCCGTCGACTCGATGACGACGTCGACGTTCAATTCACCCCAGGGAAGTTCGGCGGGGTTTCGCTCGGCGAGCACCTTGATCGAGCGGTCCCCCACGGTCATGCCGTCGGCCGTCAAGCCGACCGGCACGTTGAGGCGGCCCTGGGTCGAGTCGTAGCGCAGGAGGTGGGCGTTGACCTCGGGTGAGGTGAGGTCGTTGACCGCCACCACGTCGATATCCCCGTTGTTCAACGCCGCGCGGAGATAGCCCCGTCCAATACGTCCGAAACCGTTGATTGCCACACGTATTGCCACTGTTGCTCCTTCGTTGGTCGGCCTTGGTTATCGCACGTGAGCGAAAGCCGCGTCAGCCAATTTTTGCACATCGTGGACACGACCATTTCCGCCCGCGAGGTCGTGACGGTAAACGGGGAGTGAACTCTCGTGGTGGGCGAAGTTCGACGACGAATCCACCAGAACGGCGTCGGGCACCACGCCGTGGGCGAGCAGCGCGTCCACGTGCGCACCCAGGGTGTAGCCCTCGGTCTCGGGGAGCTGTTCGCGAAGGTTCGCGACGTAGAGCTTTCGCGCGCCGGTCCCCGCGAGGGCCTGGGTGATGCCGGGCACGACGCAGGCCGCGAGCACGCTCGTGAACAGCGAGCCGGGACCAATGAGGATGAGGTCGGCGCGTTCGATGGCCTCGACCGCCGCGATCGGTGCGGCGGCGTTCGCCGGTTCGACGCGAATGCGACGGATCGACGACGACATCATGACCTCGCTCTGGCCCCGGGTGTCACCCTCCTCGGTCGCCGCGACCAGCACGACGCCCTCGCAGCTCGCCGGGATGATCTCGCCGGTGACGCCCATGGCCTGGGCCACGGCGCGCACCGACTCTTCGAGGTCCCCGGTCGCGTCGAGCAGGCCCACGAGCAGCAGATTCCCCACGGCGTGGCCGGCAAGTTCGCCCACGCTGAAGCGATGCTCGAAGGAGGCGGCCAGTGGATTGTCAGGGTCGGCGAGCGCTCCGAGGCACTTTCGAAGGTCACCAACGGCCGCCACGTCCAACATGGCGCGCAGCCGACCCGTCGATCCCCCGTCGTCGGCGACGGACACGACCCCGGTCACGTGATCGCTCAGGCGTCGCAGGGCCCGCAGCGACACGGCCGTGCCGTGGCCACCCCCTACCGCGACGACGTTCATCGAGCGATATCGCGGTGAAAGACGGCGTGCTCGATGCCGAGGCGCCTACGCAACTCTTCGGCGATGGCGACCGAGCGGTGACGACCGCCGGTGCAACCAATGGCGATCGACAGGTACGACTTGCCTTCCTTCGCGAACTCGGGAATCTGCCATTCGAGCATCGACACCACGTCGCGCAAGAAGTGCTGGGTTGGTTCGGGTCCGAGGACGTAGGTCGCCACCGGCTCATCGAGGCCCGACAACGCGCGCAGCGCCTCGACCCAGTAGGGATTGGGCAGGAAACGACAGTCAAAGACGAGGTCGACGTCGCGGGGCAGGCCGTTCGAATAGCCGAAGGAGACGAGCGAGACGCGCAG